>JBKOXY010000355.1:0-10276 GCA_046725125.1 Pseudomonadota bacterium
GCTCGCTGATGAAGACGGCGGCGACCGGCACCTCGCCGCCGAGCCCGATGCCCTGCACAGTGCGCAGCACCAGCAGCGAGTTGTAGTCCCACGCCAGCGCGCAGGCGAGGCTCATCACGGCGAACAGCGCGATCGACCAGACCATCGCCGTCATCCGCCCGTAACGCTCGGCGATCCAGCCGAACAACAGCGCGCCCAGCAATTGTCCGAGGAACCCCGCCGAGATCATCAGCCCGATCTGCGGCGGGGTCAGCTTCCAGAGCGGGACGATGACCGGCAGCACCGATGCGATGGCCAGCGCGTCGAAGGCGTCGAAGAAGGTAGCGACGCCGACGATGATGCGCGCCTTGACCTGCCACCACGAGGTGGGCAGGCGCTCCAGCCGCGCGACAATGTCATCGACCGATGCGCGGGTGCCCGCAGCGTCCATGTTTTCCTCCCCTGCCTATTTGACGGCGCATTACCGGGCCGCAGGCGCGTTGTCGCTGCACGTGCCCTCTCCCCGTGGGGGAGAGGGCTGCTCTTTCTTGCAACAGGAAGGAGTGGGTGAGGGGGGTCGGAGCCATCAGTATCAACGTAACCCCCTCACCCCAACCCTCTCCCCATTGGGGAGAGGGAGTGCACCGAACTCGCCGCACGTTTATGCATCACATCTAAGTAAGGTTATCCGCGCGGCAATTTCAGAAGTCGCGCCGCGGTGTCGAAGCAGATGGCGGTTCGCACGCTGTCCTTTAGCGACACGCCGTCGATGAAATGTCCGGCCTCCTCGACCGATTCGAAGGGATAATCGGCGGCGAACATCACGCGGTCATGGCCGAGCGCATCGATCGTGCAGTTCAGCGGCTCCGCCGCGCACATGCCCGAGGTCGCCACCACGATGTTGTCCTTGACGTATTGCGAGGGACGCTTCGCGAGCTTGACCGCGTAAAAATCCGGTCCCGTGCGGCTGTCGAAACGCCAGAGCAGGAATGGCAAGGTTTCGCCCAAATGGCCGAGCGCGAGCCGCGCGCGCGGGAAACGATCGAACACGCCTCCGAACACGATGCGCAAGGCGTGCGAGCCGGTCTCGAAGGTCCATTCCCACGTCGCCCGCCGCAACCCGTTGTAGCCGTCCAACACGGGCGCGGGCGTGAGCGGGTCGGCCGGATGGAGATAGATGAGTGCGTCCAATGCCTGCGCCCGTTCCCAGAAGGGGTCGAGCGAGCGATCATCCAGGTACGTCCCATTGGTATGGCCGTTGATCATGGCGCCGCAGAACTTGAGCTCGCGCATGCAGCGTTCGAGCTCGTCCGCGGCGGCGACGGCGTCCTGCATGGCAAGGTGCGCGAAGCCCGAATAGCGGCGCGGGCGCTTTTCGATTTCACGGGCGAGGAAATCATTGGCCGCGCGCGCCTTGTCACGCGCCGTCTTGACGTCGCGCTCGGCTTGCACGCCCGGCCCGGCCAACGACAGCACGCAGCGTTCGATGCCGGCGCGATCCATGGCATCGAGCCGCATCTCACCGAAGTCGGTCAGACGCGCGAGAAACTCCTGGCGTTTGTTCGCCGGGAGGTTCGCAACGGTCGGCGCCCAATAGTCCTCGAAGCCGGGGCAGAGGCAGTGTTCTTCAACCGCGATCTTCTTGACCATGCCATCCCCGGTTGTTCCTCGCTGGCGCTTTCTGTACCGTATTCTGGTTGAAGCGCATCAATTGGCAAGGCTTATCTCGCCCAACTCGACAGCTGTAGCATTGGTCATAGGGAGGAGTTGCGGTGACGAAAAAAATCCGCGGCGTCACGTTCGAGGAGAACCTGTCCAACAGCATGGGGCTCGAGTTCTACAACCTGTCCCATCGTTTCGGTTACCAATCCCCGAACTGGCCCTATTTCGAAGACGTCAAGATCGAGCGCATCCATTACCACGCCAAGTCCGGCGTACTGTCGCAGCGCATCACGACGAGCATGCACAACACGACGCATATCGATGCGCCGGCGCATGTGGTGCAGGGCACGCCGTTCATCGACGAGGTTCCATTGCCGCACTTCTTCGGCTCGGGAATCGTGGTCTCGATTCCGAAGAAGAAGTGGGAATCGATCACCTACGACGATCTCGAAAAGGCCGCCGGCGCGGCGGTGCGCCCGCGCGACGTCGTCATCGTCAACACCGGCTGGCACAAAGTCTACGAGGACAGCGAGGACTACTTCTGTCGCGCGCCCGGCTTCGTGCCATCGGCGGGCAAGTGGTTCGTGGAGAAAAAGGTCAAGGTCGTCGGCCACGACACGCAAGCCAACGACCATCCGCTCGCTACCGCCATCGGCCCCCAGCGCAACGGCCCGCTGCATCCGCATCTGGCCGAGGAATACAAGGCATGGTCGGGCGGCCGCGACTGGAAGGAGGATTTTCCCGACTGGGAGCCGGTCCACCGCATCCTGTTCAAGAACGGCATCTTGGGCATCGAGAACGTCGGCGGCGACATCGACAAGGTCAGCAGCAAGCGCTGCACCTTCGCGCTGTTCCCGTGGAACTGGGAGCGCGGCGACGGCTGCATCATTCGCCTGGTCGCCATCGTCGACCCCAAGGGCGCCTACCGGATCGAGAAGGGGGAGAAATTCTGATGGAAGTCAAACATCTCAGCGAAGCCAAACCGTATGAGGCGCCCAATCATCGCGGCTATTCCTCGCTGCGTCTGTTCGGCCTCGATGCCGGCGGGCCAAAGCAATTCACCGTCGGCCTCTCGCATTTCCTGCCCGGCGGCGGCGCCGGCCCCGACGCCTCTCCCACGGAGAAGGTGTACTACGTGCTCGCGGGCGAGCTCACGCTCATCGCCGGCGGCAAGCAGACCGTGCTAAAGGCCAACGACGCCTGCTTCATCGGGCCGAACGAAAGCCGCGAGATCGTCAATCGCGGCAACGATGTCGTGACCATGCTGGTCGCGGTGTCGACGCCGCAGAAGTGATGCCAATGGCCGACCAGCATACTCCGTCATGCGCGGGACGGGGCACCCTGCCGACAAGGTCGGCAGGGATCCCGTTGACCCGCGCATCCATCGTCTTGCGAAGATGATGGATTGCCGGCTCAAGGCCGGCAATGACGGTGGAGAAACCGTCGTCGCTGCGAGTGTGTCATGTCCGAGGACTTTCTGAAAAATCCGCTCTCCCTGTTCGACATCCGCGGCAAGACCGCGATCGTCACCGGCGCCACCGGCGCGTTCGGCGCGCTCGCGGCGAAGGTGCTCGCCGGCGCCGGCGCCAACGTCGTGCTCTGCGCCAACAATGCCGCCGAACTGAAGAAAGTCGCGGCCGCCTGCGAACAGCTTGGCGGCGAGGTCGCGACGGTCGCCAAGCGGCCGAGCTCGGAAGCAAATTGCGACGCCATTGTCGACGCGGCGGTCAAGACGTTCGGCCGCGTCGACATCCTCGTGGTCGCGTCCGGACAGAACAAGGTGTCGAAGATCGTCGACCAGAAGCCGGAAGATTTTCTCGACGTCATGGACGCCAACGTGACGCAGTCCTGGCTGATCGCGCGCGCCGCCGGACGGCAGATGCTCAAGCAGGGCCAAGGCGGCAAAGTGATCTTGATGTCGTCGGCGCGCGGGCTTCTCGGCCATCCCGCCGGATACACCGCCTATTGCGCCTCGAAGTCGGCGGTCGACGGGATCACCAAGGCGCTTGGCTGCGAATGGGGCGACAGCGGCATCACCGTCAATGCGCTCGGGCCGACCGTGTTTCGCTCGCCGCTGACCCAATGGATGTTCGAGGACACGGATCGCTCGAAGGACGTGCGCAAGGGCTTTCTCACGCGCGTGCCCAAAGGCCGGCTCGGCGAGCCGTCCGACCTCGCCGGGCCGTTGTTGTTCCTCGCGTCCAAGGCATCGGACTTCTACACCGGCCATATCCTCTATGCCGATGGCGGCTACACGGCGGGATGACGATGGCGAAGGTGCGCATCGCCGTCATCGGCGCCGGCCTCATGGGCCACGGCATCGCGCAGGTGTTCGCGCTCGCCGGCCATGACGTGTCGATCCATGATTCGGTTGCAGCGAACCTCGACAGCGCCAAGGCACGCATTCTGGCCAATCTCAAGGACCTCGGTGACGACCCATCCGCGGTCGAGCGCGTGCGGCCGGCGGCCGACCTTGCCGCGGCGGTGCGCGAGGCCGACTATGTCGTCGAGGCCGTGCTCGAAGATCTGCCGCTCAAGCAGAAACTGTTCGCCGAGATCGAAACCCACGTGCGGCCGCAGACGGTCCTTGCCAGCAACACCTCGGTGATCCCGATCACGAAGATCATGGAAGGTTTGCGCGACCGCTCGCGCGCGCTCGGCACCCATTGGTGGAACCCGCCCTATCTCGTGCCGCTGGTCGAGGTGATCGGCACGCAATGGACGTCGCAGAAGGCGATCGACTGGACCATGGCGCTGCACAAAGCGGCGGGCAAAATGCCGGTGCACGTGAAGAAGGACGTGCCCGGCTTCGTCGGGAACCGCCTTCAGCACGCGCTGTGGCGCGAAGCGATCGCGCTGGTCGAGCGCGGCATTTGTGACGCCGAAACCGTGGACACAGTGATCAAGGCGAGCTTCGGCCGGCGGCTCGCCGTGCTGGGCCCGCTCGAGAATGCCGATCTCGTCGGCACCGATTTGACGCTGGCCATTCACAAAACGGTTCTGCCCGATATCGAGAACCGGGGCGGCCCCTCGCCCTATCTCGAGGCGCTGGTGGCCAACGGCAAGCTCGGCTTCAAATCAGGCGAAGGCTTTCGCCCTTGGAGCGCGCAAGCGCAAGCCGCGCTGCGGGCGAACGTGCTGCAACATCTCAAGAAGGCTCGGACGGCGGATGGCTGAGCATTCGCAATGGCCGGCTTGCGTCCGGGAACGACCACAATGACCGGACGCGACAACGGAGGCTCATATGCCCAAGGACGCATCGCACGATTTTAGCTCCCGCGTTTCGCGCCGAACGCTCGTCCGCGCCGGCCTCGGCGCCGTTGCGGCGCCGGCGCTGCTGCGGGCGATCCCGGCCAACGCGGAGAGCCGCGTCATCAAGATCGGTCACGTCAGCCCGAAGACGGGTCCACTCGCGGGCTTCGGCGAAGCCGACGGCTTCATCCTCGAACAGGTCCGCGGCATCCTGTCCAAGGGTTGGCAGAGCGGCGGGCGGACCTACCAGGTCCAGATCATCAGCAAGGACAGCCAGTCGAGCGGCAGCCGCGCCGCCGAGGTCGCCTCCGAGCTCATCCTCGGCGACAAGGTCGATCTCATCCTCGCGTCGGCGACGCCCGACACCACCAATCCGGTCGCCGACCAGGCCGAGGTCAACGAGGTTCCCTGCATCACCACCAACTGTCCGTGGCAGCCCTATTTCTTCGGCCGCAAGGGCGATCGGGCCAAGGGCTTCACCTGGACCTACCATTTCTTCTGGGGACTCGAGGATGTCATCGGCGCGTTCCTGGCGCTCTGGGATTCGGCTTCAACCAACAAGGTCGTGGGCGGCCTCTTTCCCAACGACGCCGACGGCAATGCCTGGGGCGATCCGCAGCGCGGCCTGCCGCCGGCGCTCGCAAAGGCCGGCTACAAGCTCACCGATCCCGGCCGCTATCAGCTCATGAACAACGACTTCACCTCGCAGATTTCGGCGTTCAAGGCGGTCAATGCCGAGATCGTCACCGGCAACATGATCCCGCCCGACTTCGCCACCTTCTGGTCGCAGGCGGCGCAACAGGGCTTCCGCCCGAAGATCGTCACCATCGGCAAGGCGCTGCTGTTCCCGTCGGTGATCGAGTCGCTCGGCGCGCGCGGCAACGGCCTCACCACCGAAATCTGGTGGACGCCGAACCATCCGTTCAAGTCCGGTCTCACCGGGCAGAGCGCGAAAGAGCTCACCGAGGCCTATGTTAACGCCACCAAGCGGCCATGGACGCAGCCGATCGGCTTCCAACACGCGTTGTTCGAGGTCGCGCTCGACGTGCTCAAGCGCACGAAGACGCTGGAGCCGAAGGCGATCCTCGATGCCGTGGTCGCGACCGATTACAAATCGATGGTCGGCCCGGTGAAGTGGACTGGCCAACCCGTGAAGAACGTCACCAAGACCCCGCTCGTCGCCGGACAGTGGCAGCGCAAGGGCGACCGGTTCGATCTCGTCATCACCACCAACAAGACCGCGCCGGAGATTCCCGTGGGCGGACAGCTGCAGCTGTTGTCGTAGTGTACCTATCCCCGCCAGCGACACTTGTCATGAATTCAACTCCGTTCGTCCCCGCGAAAGCGGGGACCCAGATTCGGACGGGCAATGACGGCTGGATTCCCGCTTTCGCGGGAATGAGCGGCGGAGAGATGCCTGCGTGATAGAGTGCTGCGCGTGATGCGGACTACCACTGCATGCCTGCCATCCTCGCCTTCGAAAAAATCTCCAAGCGCTTCGGCGCCGTGGTCGTCGCGCGCGCGCTCGATCTCGCGCTCGCTGAGGGCGAGGCGCTCGGCATCATAGGGCCGAACGGCGCCGGCAAGACCACGCTATTCGGCATCGCCAGCGGCACGGTTGCGCCCGACGCCGGGCGCGTCATCTTCGCGGGCATCGACATCACCCATCTGGCGCCGGAACGGCGCTGTCGCCTGGGAATCGGCCGCTCGTTTCAGATTCCGCAGCCGTTCAACGGCATGACCGTGTTCGAGAACCTGGTCGTGGCGGCGGCGTTCGGTGGCGGTCGCCGCGAGCGCGACGTCTATGGGCGCTGCGTCGAGCTCATCGAGCAATGCGGCCTCGCGGCCAAGGCCAATCGGCCTGCCGGCAGCCTCACGCTCCTCGACCGCAAGCGGCTCGAGCTCGCGCGCGCTCTCGCCACACAGCCGCGCGTCCTCCTGCTCGACGAGGTGGCCGGCGGCTTGACCGAGCACGAATGCACGGCGCTGGTCGACTTGATCCGCGACATTCGCCGCGGCGGCATCTCGATCATCTGGATCGAGCACGTCGTTCACGCGCTCGTCGCGCTCGTCGACCGTCTGGTGGTCTTGCACGGCGGCGGCTTCATCGGCGAGGGCGCTCCGCAGACGGTGATCGCGTCGCCCGCCGTGCGCGACATCTACATGGGAATTCCCGCCGATGCCTGAGCCGCTCCTCGACGTGCGCGCGCTCGACGCCTTTTACGGCGACTTCCAGGCGCTGTTCGGCATCTCGCTGCGCGTGCCGCCGGGCGAGGTGGTCGCCGTCATCGGCGCCAACGGCGCCGGCAAATCGACGCTGCTCAAATGCATCGCCGGTGTCATCGCGTCGCGCCGCGATGCCATCTTATTCGACGGCGAGCCGATCGGGAACGAGCCTGCCCATGCGGTGGTTGCCCGCGGCATTGCGCTCGTGCCCGAAGGGCGCCGGCTGTTTCCATCGCTCTCGGTCGAGGAGAACCTCCTCATCGGCGGCCAGCTCGGCAGGCCGGGACCGTGGAGCTTGCCGCGAATCTACGAGCTGTTCCCGGCGCTGGCCGAGCGCCGCCACGCGACGAGTACCTCGCTCTCCGGCGGCGAGCAGCAGATGGTCGCGCTCGGCCGCGCGCTGATGTCCAATCCGAAACTTCTCCTCTGCGACGAGATCAGCGTCGGTCTCGCGCCCATCGTGGTGCGCCAGATCTATGCCCGCCTGCCGTCGATCGTCGCCGAAGGCAGCTCCCTCGTCATCGTCGAGCAGGACATCGTGCAGGCGCTCAAGGCGGCAAACCACGTCTATTGCCTGCAGGAGGGCCGCGTCGCGCTCGCCGGCGCGGCCGCGACGCTGACGCGCGAGGCGATCTCGGCCGCGTACTTCGGAGCGTGAGGTATGAGGCAGGCGACTCGCCGCGCACTCCACCTCTCCCCGCCTGCGGGGAGACGTCGCGAGCGGAGCGAGCGGGTGAGGGGCGCCATCCACAAGCTGGGTACCCGGAGGATTGCCCCTCACCCCACCACTCTCCCCAGTCGAAGTCGGGTTTACCCGACTTCGACCAGGCCAAAGTGCCGAACTCAGGCAAGCCCGAGTTCGGGCGGGGAGAGGAGCAGACCGAGTTCGTGGCGTGCTGATCGCTTGCGATTGAGAATGTAACCGCGATGGAATGGGTCAACATCATCATCCAAGGCGTGCTGATCGGCGGGCTTTACGCCATGTTCGCCGCCGGCCTCGCCCTGATCTTCGGCGTGATGCGGCTCGTCAACATCGCCCACGGCGATCTGATCGTGCTCGCCGCCTACATCGCGCTGATGACGACCGACACGCTCGGCCTCAACCCGCTGCTCGCCATCATGATCGTGGTGCCGATCATGGCGGCGATCGGCTATGGCCTTCAGCGCGCGTTGCTCAACCGCACGCTCGGCGACGACGTGCTGCCGCCGCTGCTGGTGACCTTCGGGCTCTCCGTCATCATCCAGAACGCGCTGCTCGAGCTCTTCACCGCCGACAGCCGCCGGCTCAAGGCCGGCGCGATCGAGGTCGCGAGCTTTCCGCTGATGGAAGGCGTGTGGATCGGCGTGCTTCCGTTGCTGCAATTCGTTGTCGCGATTGCCGTCATCGGCGCGCTGCAACTCCTGTTCTACCGCACGGCGCTCGGCCGCGCCTTTCGGGCGACATCGGACGATCAGTCGGTGGCGCAATTGATGGGCCTCGACAACCGTCATATCTTTGCGCTTGCCATGGCGCTTTCGCTCGCCGTCATCGCGGTGGCCGGCGTCTTCCTCGCCGTGCGCACCAACTTCGATCCGGCGATCGGACCCGCACGGCTGATCTTCGGCTTCGAGGCCGTCATCATCGGCGGCCTCGGCAGCATGTGGGGCACGCTCGCGGGCGGCATCATCCTCGGCGTGTCGCAGGCGATCGGCGCGCAGATCAATCCGGGCTGGCAGCTCTTGGCCGGGCATCTTGCGTTTCTCATCATTCTGGCGGTGCGGCCCGAGGGCCTGTTCCCGAAGGTGCAGGGATGACCGCGTCCTTCCACGTCGAGCATGCGACCCGCGCGAGCCGCATCGGCACGGCCGCGTTCGCCGTCGCCGTCGTGCTGCTCGCCGCGGCGCCGGCCTGGGGCGGGCGCGACGACCTGCGGCTTCTCTCCGAAATCTACGCCTACGTCGCGCTCGCGAGCCTTTGGAATTTGCTCGCGGGCTATGCCGGGCTCGTCTCGGTTGGCCAGCAGGCCTATGTCGGGCTCGGCGGCTACGTCCTGTTCGCGTCGACCATTGAGGCCGGCGTTCACCCGCTCCTCGCCGTGCCGGTTGCGGGCGCGGTTGCGGCCGTGGTCGCGCTGCCCGTGGCCGGATTGCTGTTTCGGCTGCGCGGGCACTACTTCGCCATCGGCACCTGGGTCGTGGCCGAAGTCTTCCGCTTGATTGCCTCGCAGATCTCCGCGCTCGGCGGCGGGTCCGGCATCAGCCTGCCGGCCGCCATCGTGACCGAGATGGCGTCGAGCCGGCAGATGCGCGAATTCCTGATCTACTGGCTGGCGCTCGCCCTCGCGGTGGTCGTGCTCGCCGCGATCGTGCTGCTGCTGCGCTCGCGCTACGGGCTGGCGCTCACCGCGATCCGCGACAACGAGCTGGCGGCGCGATCGAACGGCGTCGACGTCACGCGCACCAAGCTCGTGGTCTACGTCTTGACCGCCTTCGGCACCGCGATGGTCGGCGCCTTGATCTTTCTGCAGAAGCTGCGGATATCCCCCGACACCGCATTCAGCGTCAACGACTGGACCGCTTTCGTCATCTTCATCACGGTGATCGGCGGCATCGGCCGGGTGGAGGGGCCGATCATCGGCACCGTCGTGTTTTTCGTCCTGCGGCAGACGCTTGCCGACCTCGGCAGCCTTTATCTACTCATGCTGGGCGCCGTCGCCATCGCGGTGATGCTGCTGGCGCCCAAGGGCATCTGGGGCTTTCTCGCCGAGCGCTTCGGCTGGCAGCTCTTACCGCTGGAGCGGCGCTTGCGCTTTGCGGCGGATGCCCGCACAACGTGATGGCGCTAAATTAAGGTCGTCATTGCCGGGCTTGACCCGGCAATCCATCCATCTTCGTTTGAAGACCTTTTTGCGAAGGAGATGGATGCGCGGGTCAAGCCCGCGCATGACGGGCTGGACAAGTGTTTTAATTTAGGGCCCATCCGTACAACCAGGCCCCGAAACAACGAGCGATCCGTCAGCAGACCGGGAGAGAAAACAATGGCTGCGAAGTCCGACAAGGTCATCATCACCTGCGCCGTCACCGGCTCGATCCACACGCCCACCATGTCGGAGGCCCTGCCGATCACGCCCGATCAGATCGCCGAGCAGGCCATCGGCGCCGCCGAGGCCGGCGCCGC
>JBKOXY010000520.1:0-7671 GCA_046725125.1 Pseudomonadota bacterium
ACGGTGTCGAGATCGGGCGAGATGGCGAGGCCGAGATGCTCGAAGTCGTCGCCGGTATTGGCGACCACCATGAGATCGGCGCCGGGCACGACGCGGCTGAGGCCCAGCACGAGCTTGGCGCCGCCGATGCCGCCGCACAGCGCGATGACGAGGCTCTTGCGCGGATCGCCGGCGGCGCTCACCGGAACAAGTCCTCTTCGGCCGCGCGGATCAGCGCGGCGGCGGGCGAGGGCGGTCCCGACCAGGACAGGCCGCGCACCAGCACCATCGGCCGTGCCTCGTCCGCTTGCCCCATGATGAGCGACGCGGCGCTGGCGATCTCGTCGGCGAATCCGGTTTGGGTGACGCGCAGCGCGTGCCCGAACAGATCGGGGCGTCCGCGCATGTCCATCAGCGCCGGCAGTCCGGCGACGCCGAGCGCAACGCCGACGGTGCCGCGCCGCCACGCGCGCCCCCAGCTGTCGGTGATGATGACGCCCGGCCGAGTGCGAAAGTGCGCGGCAATCCGAGCGCGCAATCCCGCGGCGGAGGCATCCGGATCGCTCGGCAACAGCAGCACGGGCTCGGCCGCGACGTCCGGGTCGATATTGGATCGATCGACGCCGGCATTCGCCATGATGAAGCCGAGCCGGTGCTCGACGATCAGCACCCCCGGCCGCTGCCGCACCACGCGCCGCGATTCCGCGAGAATGACTTCGACCAGACGCGGATCCTTGTTCACTTCGGCGGCGAGACCGGCGGCGCGCGGCGAGGGTCGAATCTTTGCGAGATCGACGTAGCGCCCTTCCGCCTTGGACACGATTTTCTGCGCCACCACGAGAACGTCGCCATCCGCCGGCGCAAGCGCGTTGCGCTCGCAGGCGGCGATCAGCAGGCCGGCAAGGTCGTCACCCGGCCGAACCATGGGAATGTCGAGAACTGGCGTCAGCGTGACCGCCATCGCTGCCGGGCCCACCTCAGCGCAACGTCATGACTGTGGCAACGAACCCCGCGTGGCCCGCCGCCAGCGCTGCGATCTGGGTGCGCATCCTACCCGGGATTTCCATCATGACGAGGCGGGATCGGCCGGTGCCGCCGTATCGTCAGCTCGCTGCTTCCGCGTTTGGCCGCAAAGCTGTGCCACGTTCCGCTCGGCGCGCCCCAGCAGCATCGGCGACGGCGACCGAAGAACACGGTGCGACCGGCTTGCGCGCAAGGACGATATTGTAGGAGTTGCCGAATACGAAGATCTTCGACGTGCGCCAAATGATCCGTTCCAACTCCACCATTGTTCGCATCCGCAGCCGAAACTTCCACAACAACAGGTGTTGAATGAAGTTCCAGGTGATGCCCCAGGCCCAGAACTGGAGTCGCCGGTAGCGGATCGGACCAAAGCCGAGCCGGCGCAGCTTGAACACGAGAACATTGGCGCCGAGAAAATTGTAGCGCCAATTCTCGAAGAACGCCGTGACGTTGCGGTAGTCCTGCTCCCGGCGGCAATGATCCAGCGATCCTGGCGAACGGATCAACAGGCGCCCCCCGGGCTTGAGCGATTGCCAGCAGCGTGCCAGCCAAGCTTCCAGGTCTTTCGTGTAGCCGATCGATTCCAGCGCGTAGATCGCGTCGAAACTTTCGCGCGGGAGGTCGAGGCCGTCGAAATCGGCAACGATGACGCGTACGCGACCGTCGAACTTCTCGAACTTGCGTCGGCAAATCTCTCCTTGCGCGGGGGAATTGGTCACGCACACGATTTCGACGCCGCAGCGGCTGGCAAGGTAGTCGGCCGCCGCGCCCGATCCGCATCCCAGATCCAAGAGACGCATGCCATCCGCCGGCTCGAGCAGGACACGTTCGGCGTCGTAAGGCTGCGTGAAGGCCGCACGGGGAAAAACGCACGTGCTGTAATTGTCAGCCTCGTCGCGATAGCGACCGAACACGTCGTCGTAGGTACGATTCTCGTCGTCGTGCTTGAGAAAGTCGTCGGCCTTCGGCGTCCACTCGACGAGTTGCCGCTGTTCGAATTCATTCAACGCATGGCCGATTTCGCCGGCGTCCCGCGGATGGGTGACGAGCAGAAAGAGCATGTAATGAAACAAGTTGTAGGCCGCGAACAACCCGACGATGACCGCCGCCAATATCAAGACGATATCCACGCATTGCTCCTTTGGAGATCGGGCCTTGCAGGCCGTGCACGTCCTCGCGGCGGCACGGGGGTCGCGCGCAGCGTTGCTCGATCTCGCGACGATTTTCGCTGTGCCGCCCTCGACTTCATACATCCTGTGGATTGGAAATACGACTGTTCTTCGACGATTCCGACGGGCGAGGGGCTGATCCGTCCGGGGCAAACCAAGTATGATGGCGCATGCGCTCGATACCGCTGGGAGCGAGGGGAACTTTCACGCTGCGCGTGGCGCCCGCGCATCTCGCCAACCAGTTCAAGGATGCGATGCTGCCGCCCGTGTTCGCGACGCCGATGATGATCCTGACCATGGAAAACGCCGCGCTCAATGCCATCCGCGGCTATCTCGATCCGGGCGAGAGCGCGGTTGGCACCGCCGTCGACATCCGCCATCTGGCGGCGACGCCGGTCGGGCACGAGGTGACGGCCGAGGCCGAGGTGACCCGCGTCGACGGCCGTCGCGTCGCCTTCAACGTCACGGCGCGCGACGAGAACGAGGAGATCGGCCGCGGCACCCATGAGCGCGTGGTGGTCGACATGCGCCGGCTCGACGAACGGCTGTCCGCCAAAAGCAAATCCAAACCGTAAAAGCCGGGACGACCTGCTGGGTTGCATCGATCTCGCGGCACGCCGCCGAGCAGCGTGACGACGTCACTTGCCGCGCGGCACGTTGAGGCTGGCATCGTAGAACTTCAACGCCACGTCGCCGATCAACGCATGGATCTTGCCGCGGTCGACGCCGGGAGCGTCGATGCAGGCCTGCGGGAATTCATTCCGGCCATCCTCGTTGCACTCATTGACGAAAATGTCGTGGTCGACCCGGCCCGGGATGACGTAAAGCTCGGCATGCGCGATATGTCGGGCGGCGAACTCGGCGTTGTCCTTGGGCGGCGCCTGGGTATCGCCGGCGCCGACCGTGATGTAGGTCGGCACGGTCAGCTGCCGCAGCCCGGCCTCATCCATGCCGAAGGCCTGCACGATCCCGGGCGCCATTGCGAACACCGCCTTGACCCGTTTGTCGTGCACGTCGAGCGCCGGGGCCGCGTCGAGCGGCAGCTCGTTGCGCAGATATTGCGGCACCATCTGATTGTTGCGCCAGCCGCGTTGGAAGGCGAGGTACTTTTCGGGATTGATGCTCGCGCCGCCGACCCAGAGCGCGGTGAAGCCGCCTTGCGAATGGCCGGCGACGCCGATCCGGTCCGCGTCGATGGACGTTCCCCAGAACGGGTTATTCAGCAGGAAGCTGATGCTGAGGCCGACGTCGCGCGGGCGTTGCCAGAGCTTGTTCGCGAGGTAGGCAATCGTCGAGTCGTAGGTGTTGGCGCGGTAATGGTTGAGCGCGGCGACGATATAGCCGTGCGCCGCCAGAAACTCGGCGAACCAGGCGTAATAGAGGCCGTTGCTGCCGCGCCCGTGGGAGAACATGACGAGCGGATGCTTCGAGCCGCCGAATGCTGGCTCGGCATCCTTGTAAAGGTTGAGCTTGGTAAAGAACGGCATGACAAACGCAGGGGCGGGCCGCTCGCGGATCGCGGCGGGATAGAACACGCTCAGCGTCAGATGGCGGCCGCCCTCGTGCGGGTCGATGTATTCGAGCTCCCGGATGCCGACCGGAAAGGTGGCGCCGTGGTGCGTGCCTTGCGCGAGCGTTCCGGCGGGCCACGCCGTCAGCAGCGCGCAAGCAAGCGCTGCGCCACGCGCGGCAACCGCCCGCCGCTGGACGGACAGGAGAAATTTCCGGACGAAGATCGGCGCACGCTTGCTCCCCATGCGCCAGTTCTCCCCTCGATTGTGCGCAAATGCAAGCGGCTGCGGGGACATCGCTACTGCGCTGTTGCGCGACCTTGACGTGATAAAAGTCATGTTGACCTTGACAAGGCCGGCCATGACGTCCGCTTGTAGTAGAGAACATGGTCTTAGCAATGAACTCCATTCGCTCCATCGTGCATCCCACCGACTTTTCCGATTTGAGCACCGCGGCGTTTGCCCATGCGTTGCGGATCGCCTTGGCGGCCAGGAGCAAATTGCAACTGCTGCACGTGTCCCAATACGACGCCGCCGAAGCCTTGGCGTTCCCGCACGCGCGGCGGCTGCTCGCGCAATGGGGGCTCTCCGACGAGGACGACCCGCCATGGATGATCGCGAGCAAGCTCGGAATTGAGGTCGAGAACATCAGCATCAAATTGCAAGAACCGACCCAGGCCATCGTCGACTTTCTCAGCGAGCATGGGAGCGACCTCGTCGTGCTCGCGACCCACGGGCGCGACGGCGTTTCGCACTGGCTGCAGGGGTCGGTGGCGGAAGGTGTATTCCGCCGTTCCGCCATCCCGACGCTGTTCATCGCGCCGGGTGCGCGCGGTTTCGTCGATCAAGTCAGCGGCGACGTCCAGCTCAAGCGCGTGCTGGTTCCGGTCGATTTCTCGCCGCCGCCCGGCCGCGCCATCGAAGCCGTTCAGCGCTTCGCTCGACTTCTGACCGGCGCGAATATCGCGGTCGATCTCCTTCACGTCGGCGAGGCCGCGCCGCCGCTCCGTACCGTCTCGTCGAGGGCCCTGCCGCGGGTCATCCTTCGATCCGGCAACGTCGTGAAATCGATTGTGGACGCCGCCATCGAATTCGACGTCGACTTCATCGGCATGCCGACGGCGGGGCATCACGGCGTTCTCGACGCGCTACGCGGCAGCACGACCGAGCGCGTGATCCGCCATGCGCCGTGTCCGGTCTTCGCCCTCTCCGCCGCGTCCCCGCGCTCCGGATGATGGAAGCGGCAACGCGTCGCTCGACATCCGCCCTTGGCGCGCTCCCTCCATCGAGTAATATGCGCAATCACCGCCCGCCGGTTCGGGCAGCATCAAGCCCGTCGGCAGGAATATAACGGCTGAAGACAAGGCCGCGCGGCTGCGGCGCGTCTCGATTGTAAGCGACGCACGCCGGCTGATCCGCAAGCAAGGGGGGATGCCCATGACCGACACCGTCGCCCTGCACCGTCGCCCTGCCGCAACCGTGGTATCGCGGCCTTACCCGCCACCAGTGGAACATCCTGCTCGCCGCCAATCTCGGCTGGCTGTTCGACGGGTTCGAATTGTATGCGCTGTTCTTGACGGTCGGTCCGGCCATGCGCTCCTTGCTCGAGCCGTCGCAGTATCCGCAGATCCCCGCCTATATCGGCACGGTCGTCGCCATCACGCTGCTGGGTTGGGGGATCGGCGGCATCGTCGGCGGCGTGCTCGCCGACTACATCGGGCGCAAGCGCACGATGATTCTGGCGATTTTGGCCTACTCGATCACGACCGGGCTCACCGCGATCTCGTTCGATTGGATATCGTTCGCGATTCTGCGCTTCCTCGTCGGCATTGCGATCGGCTCGGAATGGGCGACCGGTTCGTCGATGATGGCCGAGCTGTGGCCCGATCATGCCCGCGGCCGCGGCGCCGGCCTCATGCAATGCGGCATCGGCATCGGCAACTTCCTCGCGTCCTTTGTGTGGCTCTACGTCAGCGCGCTCGGCCCCGACTCCTGGCGGTATTTGTTTCTCATCGGCATCCTGCCGGCGGTGCTGACGTTGTGGATTCGCACCTCGATCCCGGAATCGGGCAAGTGGGAAGAGATCAACGAGCGGCGCAAAGCGGCGCGCGCGCGCCAACGCAGCGGAACCGAGCTGGCGGCGGACGAGCACGCCCTTACGCGGTTCACCGCCGCGGATCTGTTCGTCAACGCGGAGATCCGTCGGCGCACGGTCATCGCGCTGTTGCTGTCGCTCACGACCACGCTGGCCTGGTGGGGCATCTCGTCGTGGCTGCCGCCCTACGCCGCCTCGCTCGCGACCAAGGCCAACCTGCCGGCGCAGCAATGGGCCGCATATGCCGGGATGGCCTACAATTTCGGCGGCGTCCTCGGCTACATCTGCCTGGGCTTCCTCGCCGATTGGATCGGGCGCCGGCCGACCGCCATGCTCTACTTCGCCCTGGCGTTCCTCATGACGCCGGTCTTGTACCTATGGACGGAGGATCTCAATCTGCTGTTGCTTGCCGCCGCCATCAACGCGTTCTTCACGTTGGGGCAGTATTCGTGGATGCCGGTGTGGCTGCCCGAGCTGTTTCCGACGCGCTCGCGCGGCACCGGCATCGCGTTCGTGTTCAATGCGCCGCGCTTCATTGCATTTCTCGGCCCGCTGTTCGCCGGCACGCTGATCGTGCAATTCGGCGGCTACGGCAAGGCCGCGATGATCTTCGCCTGCATCTACTTTCTGGGATTCGTGGCCGCGCCCTTCTTGCCGGAAACAAAAGGAAAGCCGCTGCCGGAAGACGTGTGATACCAGCGGCCGTTCCCGCTAACCCATCCGCAGTCATTGCCGGGCTTGACCCGGCAATCCATCCGCTTCGTAAAGGCTTTTGCGAAGAAGATGATGGATGCGCGGGTCATAAGCGCGTTCACGCGCGTCTTCCGACGCGCTATGCCCGTGCATGACCAGTCGCGGACAACCGCTGCTCAGAATTCGAACCGCGAGGATGCTATTTGTTCGCCTGTTGCAGGAAGGCCTTGGCTTGCGCGAGTTCGGGCCTCATCCCGCCGTCCGCGAGTTCGAGAAGCTTGGTGTAGTAGCTGCGCGCGGCAACCGTGTTCCCGGCCGCGGCTGCCGCAGCCGCCGCGCCGGCATAGCTGCGGAGCCGGTTCTTCGCGCTTCGCAGCGATGCTTCGAAGGCCACGAACGCCTCGCTCGGCCGCCCCAGCTCCAAAAGCAGCAGTCCGAGCGCCTCGTGCGCGGTCATGCCGACCGGACCGGGACTGAGCGTATCGTGGGTTTCGGAGGTCTCTTCCGCGTCGGCCGCTTCCTGCATCGCCGCCACGGCCTCGGCATTGCGACCGCGCGCGCGATCGACGAAGGCGCTCGCTACCTTGAGCTGGATTGCGACTTGTCGCGCCCAGTAGAGGTTCTTTGCATCCGCAAGCGCTTTCTGCAAGCTCGCGAGCCGTTCGAGATCGGCGCTCGCCTCCTCCGGCCGGCCGCTGCGCGCGAGTCCGACCACGCGCGCGAAATGCGGCACCGATTCCGCATAAGGATAGCGGCTCGGCCGCATCGGCAGGCTCGCCGCCGTCGCCCAGTCGAGGCGCTCCAGCGCCCAGCGCGCTTCCATCGCCGCCACGCCGAACGGACGGGAGCGCAAGCCGGTCTCGTGCTTGCGCGCGACGAGGTCGTTCTCGATCTTCAGCGCAAGATCGAGCGTTTCCTTGGCCTTGGCGTCTTGCCCGAGCTGCAGATGGGCATAGACGAGATAATCGAGCGCGTGGATGCGATCCTCCGGGCTGCCCCGATCGGCTTCGGCGATTTCCGCCGCGTCGTTCGCCGTGATCACATCCTTCCAGCGGCCGAGCAGCACGTAGGTATGTGACGGCATGTGGATCGCATGCGGCACGACGGTCACGCAGATGGCGTAGTTCTGCGCCGCGGCGAGCGCGCGGTCGACCAGCACCGGATAGTCGTAGGCGTGAATGATGTAATGGCTCGGGCCGGG
>JBKOXY010000192.1:0-2124 GCA_046725125.1 Pseudomonadota bacterium
GAAGGGCTCACCATCGCGCCGGCCGAGCTGCAGCGATTTCTCGACCGGGTGCCGTTCGCGGCCGGCGCTCGCCGTCACGCGGCCGCGCGCATCGAGGTGCCGGCGGACTTGCCGGTGACGATCCAGCCGGTGATGTCGACGCAAGCGGGCTTCGGCGCGCTGCTCAACGAGCTCAGCCGTGCGAAGAGCGCCATCGCCGAGCGCGTGGTCACCGCCTCGCCCGACGTCACCGTCTCGACCAATCTCGGCGCTTGGGTCAACCGGCGCGGCCTGTTCGCGCACGAGAAGATGGCCGACACGTTCAAGAGCGAACGCATCCCCTCCACGTTCAACTGGGATTTTTCGCCCAAGGGCCAGCATATCGAGCTCGGCATCGCCGAGATGAATCTGTTCATTCTGTTGTCCGCGCTCGGGCTCTCGCACGCGATCAACGGCGAGCGCCTCATCCCGATTGGCACGCTGTACGATCCGTTCATTCAGCGCGGGCTCGATGCGCTCAACTACGCCTGCTATCAGGAGGCGCGCTTCATCCTGGTGGCGACGCCCTCGGGCATCACGCTTGCCCCCGAAGGCGGCGCGCACCAGTCGATCGCGACGCCGCTGATCGGGCTCGCCCAGGACGGGCTCGCCGCCTTCGAGCCGGCGTTCGTCGATGAATTGGCGGCGATCCTTGCGTTTGCCTTCGACTACATCCAACGCGACGCCGAGGGCGAAGCCTCCGAGCGCAACTGGCTGCGCGACGAGACCGGCGGCTCGGTCTATCTGCGCCTCTCGACGCGGCCGATCGAGCAGATCAAGCGCGCGATGACGCCGGAGCTGCGGCAGGCGATCGTCGACGGCGCCTATTGGCAGCGCCCGCCCGGTCCGAATTGCCAAGTCGTCGTCGCCTATACCGGCGCGGTGGTGCCGGAGGCGATCCAGGCGGTCGGGCTGATGGCCGAGGACCGCCGCGACGTCGGCCTGCTTGCTGTCACCTCGGCCGACCGGCTCAACGCCGGCTGGACCGCGGCGCAGCGCGCGCGCGAGCGCGGCCTCGTGCACGCGCGCTCCCATATCGAAAAGCTCATGGCCAATGTGCCGTCCCATTGCGGGATCGTGACCGTGCTCGACGGCCATCCGGCGACGCTCGCCTGGCTCGGCGCCGTCCACGGCCATCGCGTGCGCCCGCTCGGCGTGGAGCATTTCGGGCAGACCGGCTCGATCCCGGACCTCTATCGGCACTACGGCATCGACGCCAACGCCATCGTCGCGGCGGCGGCGGCGCTGACGCCGGGTCGGCCGATCCGGCATCTCAAAGCGCTGCCGTAGATGGCCAGCAACGACATAAAATCGATCGTGGATTGGCTCCTCGGTGGTGCGCGCGACTCATGCACCACAGCAAACGGCATCGCTATTCGATCACCTCTGCGGACGGCGCTTCGCCCACTCGGTGTACTTCTTGGCCTTGGCGTGGGTGTCGGCAAAATACCTGGCGTATTCCTCGCCCACCATAATCTTGATGGCGAGGCCCTGGTTTTCGAGCTTGCTGACGTGCTCGGGGTCCTCCATCGCTTTCTTCAGGACGTCACGTAGCTTGCTCACAATCGGCTCAGGTATGCCCTTCGGTCCCGCGATTCCGCGGGTGGAGTTCGACATGACGGTTGGATAGCCCAGTTCCTTCATTGTCGCGACGTCGGGCAGGAACTTCGAGCGCACGTCGTCCATGACAGCGAGCGCGCGGACCTCACCCGACTTCACTCGCGTCATGATGCTGCCGACATTGTCGAAGGCGACGTCGATGTTGCCGGCCATGATCTCCTTGAACTGAGCCGCGCCGCCCTCGAGGTGCACGAGCCGGAAAACGGCGCCGGGTGCCGCTTCCTCCGTCATCAGGATGGCGAGATGATCGTCCGAGAGGATGCCGGTGGTGGCGGCGCGGATGGTGTTGGGCGATTTCTTGGCCGCATCGATCAGGTCATGCACCGTCTTGTAAGGGCTGTCCGCCCTGACCCAGATCACTCCCGGGTCGAGCACCTGGTTGATGATCGGAGTGAAGTCCTTCTCCGTGAAGATGGCCTTGCGGTCGGGGTCGAGGATGACCGTGTTGGTGGCCGGCAGGTTGATGAAGCCGATGTAGTAGCCGTC
>JBKOXY010000169.1:0-5331 GCA_046725125.1 Pseudomonadota bacterium
CGAGGCGCTGCGCGACTGGGTCACCAACGTCGCCAACACCTTCTACTGCATCGGCACGGTCGCCGGGCCGCACCCCTATCCGATGATGGTGCGCGACTTCCAGTCGATCATCGGCAACGAAACGCGCGCCCAAATGCTCGAAGCCGAAGGGCGTGCGCCCGATTCCCTCATCGCCTGCATCGGAGGCGGCTCGAATGCCATGGGCCTGTTCCATCCGTTCCTCGACGATGCGCACGTCGAAATCTACGGCGTGGAGGCGGCGGGGCACGGGCTCTCGAGCGGCTTGCACGCGGCCTCGATCGCCGGCGGCCGGCCCGGGGTGCTGCACGGCAACCGCACCTACCTGCTCATGGACGACGACGGGCAGATCAACGAGGCGCACTCGATCTCCGCCGGCCTCGATTACCCCGGCATCGGCCCGGAGCACGCCTGGCTCAACGACATCAAGCGGGTGAAGTACCTTTCGGCGACGGACGAGGAGGCGCTGGCGGCGTTCGAGCTGTGCTCGCGGCTCGAAGGCATCATCCCCGCGCTCGAACCCGCGCATGCGCTGGCACGGGTGATGGATCTGGCGGCGCAAAAGCCGAAGGATCATCTGATGGTGGTCAACTTGTCCGGACGCGGCGACAAGGATTTGGCGAGCGTGGCGGCTTATCTGGAACGGCGAAAAAGATGACCGGGGGCGGGAGCGGCCTGTGATCAGCAGGCAGAAGATCGTCGGCTGGATTTTGATCGTCGTGTCCGTCGCCTACATCGCGTATTTCCTGCGGGCGCGGCTGTTCACGCCTGGCCCCATTCTGGAGAAGAAGGAATGGGCGCAGTTCATCGGCTCGATCGTGGTATTGATGCTGGGCACCATCAATGTCCGCATGGCCGCGATGCGGGAGCGCAAACGTAAAGGGTTGCCCGATTGACCGTCGGGCGAAATCGTCCGTCCCATGACCACGCGTATCGATCGTCGCTTCGCTCAACTGAAGACGGAAGGTCGTGCCGCGCTGGTGACGTTTCTCACCGCCGGCGACCCCGACCCGGAGACCTCGCTCGCGCTTTTGCGGGCAATCCCGGCGGCCGGCGCCGACGTGGTCGAGCTCGGCATGCCGTTCACCGATCCCATGGCCGACGGCCCGGCGATCCAGATGTCGTCGCAGCGCGCGCTCAAGGCCGGGCAGACCCTGAAGAAGACGCTCGCGATGGTGCGCGCCTTTCGCCAAACCGACGATGCAACGCCCCTCGTCCTCATGGGCTACTACAACCCGATCTACATCTACGGCGTCGACCGCTTTCTCCGGGACGCCAAGTCCGCCGGCGTCGACGGGCTCATCGTGGTGGACTTGCCGCCGGAGGAGGACGAGGAGCTGTGCCTGCCCGCGCTCAAGGCCGGAATGAATTTCATCCGCCTGGCGACGCCCACGACCGATGACAAGCGCCTGCCGGCCGTGCTCGTGAACACGTCGGGCTTCGTCTATTACGTCTCGATCACCGGCATCACCGGCGCGGCCATGGCCGATCCCGCGAAGGTCACCGCCGCCGTCGCCCGCATCAAGCGCCACACCAAGCTGCCGGTGGCGGTCGGCTTTGGCGTGCGCACCGCCGAGCAGGCGGCGGTGATCGCGGCTGGCGCCGATGGCGTGGTCGTCGGCTCGGCGCTCGTGAACGCGCTCAAGGCGAGCCTCGACCGCGACGACAAGGCCACGGCGAAAACGGTGACCGCGGTGGTCAACCTGGTCGCGGAACTCGCCCGCGGCGTGCGGAGCGCGCGGCGGGTGGCGGCGGAATAGCGCGCAAGATCCGAGGTGTTCGCAGTAACCGCGGCTGCTAGTGTCCCGATTCCGAAGTTCGCAAGTCCCTGCGGCCTACTCGCGTGCGAACTTCGGAATCAAAGGGACACTAGCAAACTTATGACTCTAGTGTGGGTTTTGGATTTGAAGTTCCCATGCGAGCTCCCTGCATACTCCTAGGAACTTCAAATCCACCACACTAGGATGGTGGCGGCATGACGGAACACGGCTTTGCGCTCTTCGATACTGATATCGGCCGATGCGGCATCGCATGGGGCGCGCACGGCATCACCGGCGTGCAGCTGCCGGAGGCGAGCGAGGCGAGGACCCGCGCGCGTCTCGTTCGGCGATATCCGCATGCGTGCGAGGCGCCGCCGCCCGCGGACGTGCGGCGCGTGATCGACGGCATCGTCTCGCTGCTGCGCGGGGAGGCGCGCGATCTTTGCGCCGCCGCGCTCGACATGGATGGGGTGCCGGAGTTCGATCGCCGCGTCTACGAGGTCGCCCGCGGCATTGCGCCGGGTGCCACGCTCTCATACGGGGAGATCGCGGCGCGGCTCGGCGAACGCGGCCTCGCGCGCGACGTCGGACAAGCGCTCGGGCGAAACCCATTCCCGCTCATCGTGCCGTGCCATCGCGTGCTCGCGGCCGGCGGCAAGGCCGGCGGCTTCTCCGCCAACGGCGGCGTCACGACCAAGCTGCGCCTGCTCACGATCGAACGCGCGCGCACGAGCGATGCGCCCACGCTGTTCGACGGCGATCGTGCGTTCGGTTTCGCGCTTAAGCCGAAGGCGCGCAGCCGGCGCTGAGCGCGGCGGCGTGGACGCATTCGCGGCCGTTCTTCGCGGTTGCCAGGGCTGCGCCGGCGATCCATATATGCGCTCGAAAGGGACCGCGTCATGAACTGGATCTCCAACGTCGTCCGGCCGAAAATCCGCAATTACTTCGCGCGCCGCGACACGCCGGAAAATCTCTGGATCAAATGTCCGGAGACCGGCCAGCTCGTATTCTACAAGGACGTCGAAGCCAACCAATTCGTCATCCCCGGCTCCAACTACCACATGCGCATGGGGGCGATGATGCGGCTCAAGTCGATGTTCGACAACGAGACCTGGTTCGATATCGCAATCCCCGCGGTGCCGCTCGATCCGCTCAAGTTCCGCGACGAGGTGCGTTACGCCGACCGCCTCAGGGATGCGCGAACCAAGACCGGCACCAACGATGCCATCAAGCTCGGTTTCGGCAAGCTCGAAGGATTGCCGGTGGTGATCGGCGTGCAGGATTTCGACTTCATGGGCGGCTCGCTCGGCATGGCCGCGGGCGAGGCCGTGATCAAGGGCCTCGAGACCGCGGTCGACAAGGGCACGCCCTTCATCATGTTCGCGGCCTCCGGCGGCGCGCGCATGCAGGAGGGAATTTTCTCGCTGATGCAGCTGCCTCGCACCACGCTGGCGGTGCAAATGTTGCGCGAGGCGAAGCGGCCCTACATCGTCGTGCTCACCAATCCGACCACCGGCGGCGTCACCGCGTCCTATGCCATGCTCGGCGACATCCATATTGCGGAACCTGGCGCGCTCATCGGTTTTGCCGGGCCGCGCGTCATCGAGCAGACCATCCGCGAGAAGCTGCCCGACGGCTTTCAACGGGCGGAATATCTCAGGGACCACGGCATGGTCGACATGGTCGTCCACCGCCGTGAGCTGCGGCCCACGCTTGCAAATCTGTGCCGGCTGTTGAGCAAGGCGCGCCCGAAGCCCCCCGTCGACAAATTGCCGCTCCCCGCTGCCGGCTGACGTCGATCCTTCGGCTCGCGCGCGGACTGCGAGCACGCGGCGCGCCGTTCCAAGGGGGTCGCCTGGAATGACCATGACATGACCCCCATCGAATCCATCGTCGCGCGGCTCACGGCGTTACATCCGAAACGGATCGATCTGTCGCTCGACCGCATGTGGCGCATTCTCGCCGCGCTCGGTCATCCCGAGCGGCGGCTGCCGCCGGCGATCCATGTCGCCGGCACCAATGGCAAGGGCTCGACCATCGCGTTCATGCGCGCGATCCTGGAGGCGGCCGGTCTGCGCGTCCACGTCTATACCTCGCCGCATCTCGTGCGCTTCAACGAGCGCTTTCGGCTCGGCGCCGCGGGCGAGGGACGGCTCGTTTCGGACGAGGAGCTCGGCGGCGCGCTCGACGAATGCGAGCGCGTCAACGCGGGCGCGCCCATCACCATATTCGAGATCACGACGGCGGCGGGGCTGCTGCTCTTTGCGCGCAGTCCGGCGGACGTGTTGCTGCTCGAGGTCGGCCTGGGCGGACGGCTCGATGCCACCAACGTCGTCGATCGCCCGCTTGCCACCGTGATCACGCCGGTATCGTTCGATCACGCCGAACATCTCGGCGACACCGTCGGCAAGATCGCGGCGGAGAAGGCCGGCATTTGCAAGCCGCAGGTACCGGCGATCGTGGCGGCGCAGCCGCGCGAGGCATTGGCGGCGATCGAGCGCGAGGCCGCGCGCGCCAAGACGCCGATCAAGATTGCCGGCGAGGACTGGACGGCGACGGAGGAACGCGGGCGTCTCGTCTACCAGGATGACGCCGGGTTGCTCGACCTTCCGGCGCCGAAGCTCTATGGGCGCCATCAGTTCGAGAATGCCGGCGTCGCCATCGCCGCCTTGCGCGCCGTCGGCGCGCTGAAGCTTCCGCCTAGCGCGTTCGAGACCGGCATCGCCAAGGCCGAATGGCCGGCGCGCATGCAGCGTCTCGCCCACGGGCAGCTCGCGGCGCTTTGCCCGCCGGGAGGCGAGCTCTGGCTCGACGGCGGCCACAATGCGGACGGCGGGCGCGCCATCGCCAACGCGCTTGCCGATCTCGAGGAGCGGGTGTCGCGCCCGCTCGTGCTCGTGGTCGGCATGCTTTCGACCAAGGATCGCGAGAGCTTTCTGAAGAATTTCGCCGGGCTTGCCCGCCGCGTGGTGGCGGTGGCGATCCCCGGTCAGGAGAAAAGCTTCCCCGCCGATGCAGTCGCTGACGCCGCGCGCGCGGTCGGCATTCCCGCGCAGAGCGCCGACGACGTGGAGGCGGCGCTCGCCGCGATCGGCCGCTTCGGTCTTGAGCCGCCGCCGCGCATCCTCATTGCCGGCTCGCTCTATCTCGCGGGCGCGGTGCTCGCCGCCAACGGCTCGCCGCCTGCGTAGCGACGTTCGCCGGGGGCAAGTTGCAAGCGCGGTCGTTGGTCGGATTCGGCGGGCGTCACACCGCCGTGGTGATCCACTGTTCCAGCTTCTGCTTCGGCGCGGCGCCGATCTGGCGCGAGGCCATCTGGCCGTTCTTAAAGATCATCAGCGTCGGGATCGACTGGATGCCGTACTTGGCCGCGGTTTGCGGGTTCTCATCGACGTTGAGCTTGACGATCTTCACCTTGCCGTTGAGCGTGCCCGCGATCTCCTCGAGCGCCGGCGCGATCATCCGGCAAGGGCCGCACCACTCGGCCCAGAAATCCACCACGACCGGGCCGGTCGCCTTCAACACCTCGGATTCGAAAGTGGTGTCCGAAACC
>JBKOXY010000332.1:0-4621 GCA_046725125.1 Pseudomonadota bacterium
GCCGATTTCGCCGACCTCATCGACCGCCGCAGCGCCGAGGCCGAGCAGGCCATCGACCGGCTGCGAGAAAGGTTCGGCGATGAAGCCGTCATCAAGGGGCTTGCGTTCGACGGCGACAACGCGGACGAGGACGAATGAGCCGACCGGCTGGACGAACGCGGCGCGGCCGGTGTTAGACTTCTCTGACAACGAAGCCGGGAGGATCCGCAATGACGATGCTGCCCATGCGCATTTCGATGATCGGCACGCTGGCCTGCGCGATGATGTTGGGCGCCATGAGCGCTGCGCCCGCCCAGACCCAGCTCAAGGTGATGGTCTTCCCGGGCCTCTCCAACGTCTCGATCTTCGCGGCCCAACACAAAAATCTGTTCGCCAAGCATGGTCTCGCGATCGAGCTGTTGAACACGCCGAACTCCGACGTGCTGCGCAACGGACTGGCCAAAGGCGATCATCAGATCGCGCACGCCGCCGTCGACAACGCGGTGGCGATGGTCGAACTCGCCAAGGCGGATGTTGCCATCGTGACCGGCGGCGACAATGGCTTCAACCGCATCTTCGTGCAGCCGGAGATCAACGCCTACGCCGACCTCCGCGGCAAGACGGTCGTGGTCGACGCGCCCAATACGGCTTATGCGCTGCTGCTGTATAAGGTGCTCAAGGACAGCGGCCTCAACAAAGGCGACTACGAGGTCAAGCCGGTCGGGGGCACGACGGCGCGCCTCGACGCCATGACCAAGGACAAGGCCAACGCCGCGGGCGTGCTCAACCCGCCGTATACGTTCCGCGCCAAGGAGGCCGGCTTGAAGGACATGGGGCCAGCGGCGAAGGCGATCGGCGCCTATCAGGCCGGCGGCGCTTTCGTCATGCGCGACTGGGCGAAGGCCAACAGCGACACGCTCGTGCGCTACATCAGTGCCTATGTCGAAGGCTGCCGCTGGGCGCTCGATCCCGCCAACAAGGCCGAAGCCATCGCGCTCATCGCCGATCGGCTCAAGCTCACACCGGAGGTTGCGGCACAATCCTATGCGGTGGCGACCGATCCCCCCGGCAGCGTCGCCAAGGATGCGAAATTCGACATGGAGGGTTTCAATCCGCCGCCGCCGGAGAAATATGTCGATCTGTCGTATTACGATCGGGCGGTGTCGGGCATCCGATAGCGAACGGAATCGATCAATATGCTTGTGGCCGAATGAGTTCCCGCGCCGCCGTCAGCAATCGCAGCCCTTTTCGCATTGCACAAACGTTGGCTTGAAACAAAGTTCCACTTTCACCACTTAGGAGGAACGGGGTCTGAGAAACGGGGCCGGCCTTCGTAAAGGGAGGTCACTATCATGCAGAAATGGAGAAATGAGTCGTTCGTCGACGTGGTCAACTTGATCTTCGGCGCATGGCTGTTCGCGGCGCCGTGGCTCTACGGCTTCGCCAGCGGCGCAGCCGGCTGGAACGCCTGGATCATGGGCGCGTTGATCGCGCTGGTTGCGATCGCAGCACTCGCGGCCTTCGCGGAATGGGAGGAGTGGATCAATCTCGTGCTCGGCCTTTGGGTCCTTGTCGCTCCCTGGGCGCTCGCTTTCACGGAGAATGCGGGCGCGACGGGCAACCACGTCGTCGTCGGAGTCGTGGTGGCGGTGCTGGCCGCAATCGAACTGTGGCTGGTGCATCGCAAACCGCCGCACGTCCACGCTTGAGCGGCCGATGGTGCAAAGCGAGAGGGCCGGCGGACACCGGCCCTCTCAACGCCTTAGGAGCCTGCCGAGCTTAGAGCAGTCCGTCACTTGCACGGCGCGGTGTCCCTGAGCTCGATCGCGGTGAGCTCGCCGCTGATGGCGAAATCGTTGTAGTCGAGCACCAGCGCGCGCGAGACGCCATTCTCGTAGACCTCGAACTTGATGGCGTAGACCGGCGCCTGGTCGCCGCTCCTGGTCGTCTTGTCGAAATAGCTCACCGTGACCGGCCAGCGCTTGAGGCCGGCAAGCGCCTGTTTGCCCGCGGCGGCATCGCTCGGGACGCGCTCGTTGGGCGCGATCACGGCGCCGATGACGGTGAGCGTATCGTACACCTTCTCGCCCTTTTCCGAGCCGTCATAGACGGGGAGTTCCAGAATGTTCTTGCCTTCGCGCGCAGCCTCGATGATCCGCCGCATGTGGTCGGTTGGGAACACCATGCCCGCCTCGAGGTCGAACGTCTTGGCGGCCGGTTGGGTCAGGCTGACCGCGACCTTGTCGCGCTGGCGTTCGGCTTGCCCGTCGACGGAATCGATCAGCGTCTCGTTGAGATAGCTCTGCGATTTGAAGATGAACTTCTTGGCCGCGCCGTCTTCCCAGGTGGTCGAGCGCAGGTCGCTGAGCGTGACCTTGCCCTCCCCGTTGTCGAGTTCCGACACCTGACGGAATTGCAGCGCATAACCCTCGCAGGCGCTGCCGGAGAAATCGTAGAGGATTCGCCCGCGCGCGGCCACCGCCGGGGAATTGCCGCGCGTTTGGGCGAGCTTGAGTTCATAGACCGCGCGGTGGGACGCAAGCTCGGTCGCCGGCGTCAACGCCGTTGCGTGCCGCGCGCCGAAACCGGCCAACGCGACCGCCGCCGCCACGAGGATCGTGCCGAGCATACACCTGCCGAGAATCGTCATCGGAATTTGCCTCCGCGCCGTCGGCTTGCGGCGCAACATAGGGATGCCGCTCGCCTCCTGCAACCATGCACGGCTGAAACGCGGTTCATTTCCGCCCTTTGAGTCATGTGTCCCGGATGCGGTGCAGCGCCATAGCGCCTCGAAGACGCGCGTAAACGCGTATGGCGGTGCACCGCTAATCCGGGACCGCCACAGACCGGAACTGCAGCGCACCACTTCGCTTCACTCGTGCTGCGCTGCGCCCGGGACACGCCCGCGGGGGCGCGGCTTGCACGACAGCGCCCGATCGGCGAAGACAAGGCCCCCGACTTAAAGCGCAGCAGGAGGACGTCATGGCCGGAACGGTTGAAAAAAAACTAACTGAGCTCGGAATTGCGCTCCCTAAGCCGGCAAGCCCCGTCGCCAATTACATCCCTTTCGTCCGCGTCGGCACGCTGCTGTTCGTTTCGGGCCAGATCTGCCTCGATGCGGGCGGCAAGCTCGTCGCCAAAGGTAAGCTCGGCAGTGGCGTATCCCTCGAGGACGGCCAAAAAGCGGCACGCGCCTGCGCGGTCAACGTGCTGGCGCAGGTCAAGGCGGCGCTCGGCGATCTCGACAAGGTCAAGCAGGTGGTCCGCTTGGGCGGCTTCATCAATTCCGACCCGGCCTTTCTCGACGGCCCCAAGGTGATGAACGGCGCCTCCGACCTCATGGTCGCGGCACTCGGCGACAAGGGCCGGCATGCGCGGACGACGGTCGGCGTCGCCGTGTTGCCGGGAGACGCCGCGGTCGAGGTCGAAGGCGTCTTCGAGGTCGGCTGACGCGCTTTCTCCATGGCCGACCTCGATTGGCTGATCGCACGGCCGGTGGCGCACCGAGGACTGCATGATCAAAAAAGCGTCATCGAGAACACGCCCTCGGCATTCGCCGCCGCGATCGCGGGGCGTTACGGCATCGAATGCGATCTGCAGATCAGCGCGGACGGCGAGGCCATGGTGTACCACGACGATGCGCTTGGCCGCCTGACCGAAGGCCGCGCCCGGCTCGACGCGACGACGGTCGCCGAGCTCAAGCGCGTTGCCTTCAAGGCGACCGGCGACCGCATGATCACGCTCGGCGAATTGTGCGACCTGGTCGCCGGCCGGACCACGCTGGTCATCGAATTGAAGAGCCGATTCGGCGGCGACCGGCGGCTCGTCAGCCGCGTCGCCAGCGTGCTGTCGGGCTATCGCGGCGGCGCCGCGGTGATGTCGTTCGATTCTGCGCAGATCGCGGATCTGCGCGTCATCGCGCCGGCGCTCCCGCGCGGCATGGTCGCGGAAAAGCAGAGATGGGGCGAGGTGGCGGCCCCGCCCAAGCGCGCGATCACGACCTTCGCGCAGGTGCTGTCCGCGCGCCCGCAATTCCTCGCTTACGCCGTGCGGGACCTGCCGGCGCTGTTGCCGACGATCGCACGCGGCATCTTCCGCCTCCCGCTGCTCGCCTGGACCGTGCGCAGCGTGGATGACCGGCGCAAGGCCGCGCGCTATGCCGACCAGATGATCTTCGAGGGATTTCGGCCGTAAACTTGCATGACGAAGCCCCATGATCGAACTGACTCTACGAGTGGCGAATTCCATCGGCGACGTGGCCGCTGAGGCCTGGGACGCCTGCGCCAATCCGTCGTGGCCCGAGCGCGGCAACGGGGCGGGCGGCCCCTGCCCAGCCCCAGCCAATGTCCAAACCTCCGTATTAGGAGATCGGTATAACCCGTTTATATCGCACGATTTCCTGTCCGCACTCGAGCTCTCGCAATCGGTCCGGGCCCGCGTCGGTTGGCAGCCCATGCACCTGCTCGCCGAAGACGCGCAGGGCGCACTGCTCGGCGCCGTACCTTGCTACGTGAAATCCCATTCGCGCGGCGAATACGTCTTCGACCATGGCTGGGCGGAGGCCTATGAGCGCGCCGGAGGCAGCTACTATCCGAAGCTGCAGGTTTCCGTGCCGTTCACGCCCGCGACCGGCCGCCGACTG
>JBKOXY010000120.1:0-7571 GCA_046725125.1 Pseudomonadota bacterium
CGAGGCGCTGCGACGCACGGTGCGCGCCGCCGGCGATCTCGGAATCGACTTTCTCACCATTTTTTCGTTCAGCGCCGAGAACTGGTCGCGGCCGCCGGCCGAAATCCGGGAACTGATGGGACTGTTGCGCCGCTTCATTCGTCACGATCTCGCCGATCTCCACCGCCGCGGTGTGCGGGTGCGCGTGATCGGTGAGCGCGAAGGTCTCGACCCCGATATCGGCCGGCTGCTGGATGAAGCCGAGGAGTTGACCAAGGACAACAGCAGGCTCGTGCTGGTCGTCGCCTTCAATTACGGCGCCCGCCAGGAAATCGCGCGCGCGGCACGCCGCATGGCGGCGGCCGTCGCGGCCGGAGAGCTGGCGGTCAGTGCCGTGACGGCCGATAGGCTCGCAAGCTACCTCGATGTACCCGATTTGCCCGATCCAGATCTCATCATCCGCACCAGCGGCGAACAACGGCTGTCCAATTTCCTGCTGTGGCAAGCGGCTTATAGCGAACTCGTGTTCGTGCCCACCTATTGGCCGGATTTCGACCGCGCGGCACTCGAGAGCGCGATCGCGGAATATCGCCGGCGCGAACGTCGCTTCGGCGGCCTGGCCGTGCGCACCGGGTCGTGATCCGTGGCAGGCGCGGACCATCCTTCATTGCGCGCCTCTCGGCCTCGCGGCAGCGAACTCGCGCTGCGCATATGCTCGGCGTTGGTGCTGGTGCCGCTCGCGATCGGTGCGGCCTATATCGGCGGCTGGCCGTTTGCCTTGTTTTGGGGCATCGCGGCAATGGGCGTGCTCTGGGAATGGACCTCGCTGGTGGCGCGAGGCGACCAGCGGCCCGTGCTCGGAGCGGGCGAGGCGGCACTTGCCCTCGCGCTCGCGCTTGCGGTCACCGGGCATCTCCTAGCGGCGGTGATTGTGCTGGCCATGGGCACGCTTGGCGCAGCGTCGCTGGCGCTTGCCGAGCGACGGATATGGGCTGCTGGCGGCATTCCCTATGCCGGTGCGCTGGCGCTAGCACCGACCGTGCTGCGCTCCGACGGCGAGGACGGCTTCCTCGCCATGATGTTTTTGTTCGCGATCGTATGGACGACCGACATCGGCGCTTATTTCGTGGGGCGCGCGGTCGGCGGCCCCAAGCTGATGCCGCAAGTGAGTCCGAACAAGACCTGGGCGGGGGCGCTCGGAGGCATGGCAGCCGCGGTCGTCGTCGCCGTGGCCGCGGCTAAAGCGGCCGCGCTGACGAACTTGTTCGCCATCGCCATGCTTGCGGTCGTGTTGTCGGTCTGCGCGCAGGGCGGAGATCTGTTCGAGTCCGTCCTCAAGCGCAGGTTCGGTGCCAAGGATTCCGGTCGCCTTCTCCCCGGACACGGCGGGCTGATGGACCGCCTCGACGGCTTCGTGACCGCCAGCGTGGCGGCTGTGCTGATCGGATTGGCGCGCGGGGGCTTCGAGGCGCCAGGTCGCGGTCTGTTGGTGTGGTGAGTCGATGAAGTCCAACCCACCGCGTGCTGCGTGGAAACGATCGTCGACGGCGGAACGCACCGTGACGCTGCTGGGCGCTACCGGTTCGATCGGCGCGAGTACCGTCGACCTGCTCAAGCGCGAGCGCAAACGTTTTCGCGTGGAGGCGGTGTGCGCCAACAAAAGCGCGGCTGCCCTCGGTGCGCTCGCGCGCGAACTTGGTGCGCGCTTTGCTGCAGTCGCTGATCCGGCAGCCTACGGCGATCTCAAGGCCGCGCTCGCCGGAAGCGGGATCGAGGCGGCTGCCGGCGAAAGCGGTTTGATCGAAGCGGCCGAGCGACCGGCCGAGTGGGTGATCGGAGCGATTACCGGCGCCGCCGGCCTCAAGCCGACACTCGCCGCGGCCGAGCGCGGCGCGATCGTCGCGCTCGCCAATAAGGAAACGCTGGTGTGCGCCGGCGGTCTGTTCATGCGCCGCGCCGCGGCGTCAGGTGCGACCGTGCTACCGGTCGATTCCGAGCACAACGCCTTGTTTCAGGCCATGAGCGGGAGCCGCCGCGAGGACGTGCGCCGGGTGATCCTGACCGCCTCCGGAGGTCCGTTTCGCGCCGCTCCTGCCGAGGCGGTGAAGACCGCGACCGTCGAGCAGGCGCTCAAGCATCCCAATTGGTCCATGGGGGCGAAGATCACAATCGATTCGGCAACCTTGATGAACAAAGGGCTGGAACTCATTGAAGCGCATCATCTCTTCGCGCTTGCGTCGGAGCAGATCGACGTCCTGGTCCACCCCCAATCCATCGTGCACAGCCTGGTCGAATTTTGCGATGGCTCGCTCATTGCGCAACTGGGGAGCCCGGACATGCGCATCCCCATCGCCTATTGCCTCGCTTGGCCCGAGCGCATCGCGGGGCCGGCTCCGCGGCTCGATCTCGCGCGCGCTGCGACCTTGACCTTCGAGGAGCCCGATCTCGGGCGTTTTCCGGCTTTGGGGCTGGCCCGGCGTGCGCTCGAGGCGGGCGGGGCGGCACCCACCGTGCTCAACGCTGCCAACGAGGTAGCAGTTGGGGAATTTCTCGCGCGGCGGCTGAATTTTGCCGGGATATCGGCCCTGGTCGAGGCCACCCTCGAGGCCGCGCTATCCCGAAATTGGACCGCCGAGCCGGAAAGCGTCGACGAGGCACTTTCTGTTGACCATAATACAAGATTGTTGGCGCGCACTCTCTTGCCCGAAATTGCCGCAAAGGCACCCTAGAAAGTTGGGGTTCGGGCGCTGGTTCGGGACGGGCGGGGACAAGGCCTCATGAATTTCGATTTTCTATCTGGAATCAACGCGCTGGGGGGCGGCGTGCTGGGCTACCTCATCCCCTTCTTATTCGTCTTGACGCTGGTGGTATTCTTCCACGAGCTCGGCCATTTCCTGGTCGCCCGCAGGTGCGGGGTGAGGGTGCTGGTTTTCTCCATCGGATTCGGCCCTGAGCTTTTTGGCTTCAACGACCGTCACGGCACGCGCTGGAAACTCTGCGCCGTTCCACTCGGCGGCTATGTGAAATTCTTCGGTGACGAGAACGCGGCCAGTGTCCCGGATGCGGCCGCGCTTGCCGCCATGACCGATGAGGAGCGCCGACACAGCTTTGTTCATCAGTCGGTGGCCCGCAGGGCCGCAGTCGTGGTGGCGGGGCCGGTGGCCAATTTCCTACTTGCCATCGTGATTTTTGCCGCTCTCTTCATGGTTTTTGGCAAGCCGAGCACATCGCCCCGCGTCGACGCGGTCCAGCCCGGCAGCGCCGCGGAGGCGGCCGGATTTCAGCCGGGCGACCTGGTTCTCACCATCGACGGGCGACCGGTCGAGAGCTTCCCAGACATGCAGCAGATCGTCAGCACCAGCGCGGGCGAGACGCTGGCGTTCGAAGTCGACCGCGGCGGTGTAAAGGTCACGCTCAAGGCGATTCCCACGCTTAAAGAGTCCAAGGACCGCTTCGGCAACGTGCATCGCATCGGTGTCCTCGGAATCACCCGCTCGCCATCGCCGGACGATACCCACTTCCAGCCGGTCGGGCCGCTCAAAGCGCTCGAGCTTGGCGTGCAAAGAACGTGGTTCGTGGTCGAGCGCACGTTGTCCTATATCGGCGGCGTGATTTCCGGTCGCGAGGCCGCCGATCAACTCGGGGGCCCGATTCGCATCGCCCAGGTGTCGGGGCAGGTAGCAACCGAGGGATTGCCCTCGTTGTTCAGCCTCACGGCGGTGCTGTCGGTCTCAATCGGTTTGCTCAATCTGTTCCCCGTGCCGCTGCTCGATGGCGGTCACCTGCTGTACTACGCAATCGAAGCGGTGAGGGGAAAACCACTGTCGGATCGTGCGCAGGAGGTGGGGTTTCGGATTGGGCTCGCTATAGTTGTAATGCTGATGATCTTTGCAACCTATAATGACCTCCTTCACCTCGCCGCCCAATGGACGGCGTCGTAGGGAGGCTGCAACTTTCGGGGTGTAAAAGGGCAAGGCTGGGAAAGGACTTGGTTGCACAACAGGAAAAAGCCTGTACAAGCGGCAGTGTTGGTACAGGCGTTCTGGGGATAGCGACGACCTTTCTCGTGGGTACCCGACTTTCTGAGGTGCCCAAAGGGGACGACAAAGGGCGCGTGGGGAATGAAACTTCGTAGGTGGCTTGTTCAAGGGCTGGGCCTTGCCTGCCTCGTCCTTGGGGGGATTTTATTGAGTGGTGGCGTCGTGTCGCTCACGGCACGCTCCGCCTATGCTCAAGCGCCTACGGTCAGCTCGATCGTCGTCCAAGGCAACCAGCGGGTCGAGGCCGACACCATCCGCTCCTACTTCCGGCCGGGACCGACCGGCCACCTCGATGCCTTCCAAATCGATGAGGGCGTTAAGGCGCTCATTTCCACCGGTCTGTTCCAGGAAGTTCGTCCGACGATCCAGGGCGGACGGCTGACCATCACGGTCATCGAAAATCCGGTGATCAACCGCATCGCCTTCGAGGGCAACAAGAAGGTCAAGGATGATCAGCTCAAGTCCGAAATCCAATCGAAAGAGCGCGGCACGCTCTCTCGTCCCGTCGTGCAGGCCGACACTGCGCGCATCGTCGAGCTTTACCGCCGCAGCGGCCGCTTTGACGTCCGCGTCGAGCCCAAAATCATCGAGCTCCCCAGCAACCGCGTCGACCTCGTCTTCGAAATCACCGAGGGCGTAAAGACCGGCGTCAAAGCGATCGACTTCGTCGGCAATCGCGCCTATTCGTCCTACCGCCTCAAGGAGGTGATCAAGACATCCGAGACGGGACTATTGCTCGCGTTTCTGCAGACAGGAGACATCTACGATCCGGACCGGATCGAAGCGGATCGCGAGTTGTTGCGCCGGTTTTATCTCAAGCACGGCTACATCGACGTGCGCATCGTCTCCGCGGTCGGCGAATACGATCCGAATCGGAGAGGTTTCGTGATCACCTTTACCATCGAGGAGGGCGAGCAGCACCGCGTCGGAACGGTCGACGTTCAGTCGACAATCCGGTCGCTCGATCCGTCTTGGCTGAGAGTGAAACTGCGGACCTATCCCGGCGACGTCTACAATGCCGAGGCGGTCGAGAAGACCATCGAGGACATGACCATCGAAGCCTCGAGGCAGGGCTTTGCCTTCGCGACGGTGCGCCCAAGCGCGACGCGCGACGCGCAAACGCGAACGGTCAATCTCGTCTTCACCGTTTCGGAAGGACAACGCGCCTACATCGAACGGCTCAATATCCGCGGGAATACACGCACGCGCGATTATGTGATTCGGCGTGAATTCGACCTTGCGGAAGGTGATGCCTACAATCGCTCGCTCATCAATCGGGCCGAGCGGCGTTTGAAGAATCTCTCGTATTTCAAGACCGTGAAAATAACCACCGAACCCGGCTCGGCTCCCGATCGAGTCATTGTCAACGTCGACGTCGAGGAGCAGTCGACCGGCGAGTTCTCCGTCTCCGGCGGTTATTCGACCGCCGACGGATTCCTGGGAGAGGTTAGCGTCGCGGAGCGCAATCTGCTCGGGCGCGGTCTGTACGGAAGGATCGCGGTACAATACGGCCAGTATACGAAGGGTGCGACCGTGTCGTACGTGGATCCTTACTTCCTAGGTTATCGGGTGGCGTGGGGCGTCGACGTGTTCTACAAGCAGCAGCTGCCGACGAGCTATGTCTCGTACGAGACCGACTCGGTCGGCTTCAGCACCCGACTGGGCTTTACGCTGCGCGAGGATCTCGGTCTGCAGCTGCGCTATTCGCTCTATCAACAGAAAATTGTGCTGGCGCCCAATTTGACGAATTGTAACAACATCAATCCGGATTTCGTGACCACCTTCCCGACCCCGGACAAGCTGGGTAGCACGCCGGCTCTCACTCCTCCGGACGGAAATCTCGCCGCCAACTGCTACGCGGACGGCGAGGCGTCACTCGCCGTGAAAAGCACCTTGGCGAACGGCCCGGTTCTCACCTCGTTGGTGGGTTACACGCTGACGCACAATACGCTCGACAACAACAAGAATCCGCACGCGGGACTGTTGGCGGAGTTCAGACAGGATTTTGCCGGCCTCGGCGGCGACGTCAGGTTCGTGCGCACGACGGCCGACCTCTACAACTATCGCGAGGTGTTTCCCGACATTGTCGGCATGCTGCATCTGCAAGGGGGGCAGGTCGCGGCGCTGGGCGGCAGCACGCTTCGGATGCTCGACGAGTTTCAGATGGGCCCCAATCTGGTGCGCGGATTTGCACCGGCGGGAATTGGACCACGCGATCTGACGCAGTTTCCGTTTACCGGCGTTTTAGGGGATGCACTCGGCGGCTCGTACTATTGGGGCGCCAGTTTCGAGTTGCAGACGCCGCTCTATTTCCTGCCCAAGGATGCCGGGATCAAGGTTGCCGCTTTCGCCGACGCGGGCTCGCTCTGGAATTATAACGGCCCGACGACATTCCCCGCGACCGGTGAGGTCATCTCGGGTAATTTCTGTCCGACCTTCGGTCCGGGCATCCCCAACGCGGTGCCGTGCCCGGTTGACAACGCCATGCATGTTCGCAGCTCGGTCGGGGTGGGAGTGATTTGGGAATCACCGTTCGGGCCGCTGCGGTTCGATTATTCGTTCCCGCTCAGCAAGGAACCCTACGATCGGGTGCAGCAATTCCGCTTCGGCGGCGGGACGAAATTCTGACTCCGCCTGCGGGGCCATGATCGGCACGGGCATGACCGAGCCCTTTTTCTTCAATCGGGGACGCGGGCTCAGCGTGCGCGAGATCGCGGCCCTCACGGGTGCCACACCGCGGCCGGGCGCCGACCTTGACCGCCGCATCACCGGGATTGCAGCGCTCGATCAGGCCGCCCCCAGCGATCTCGCATTCCTGGACAAGGCGAAATATGCATCCCAACTGTCGGCCAGCGGTGCCGGCGCCTGCTTGACGACGGAACGCTACGCTGGCCGTGCTCCCGTACATATCAGCGTGCTTTGCGTCGCCGAGCCTTATCGCGCTTTCGTCGAGGTGACGCGGACGCTGTTTCCGGATGCGCTGCGGCCGTCCTCCTTGTTCGAGGCGAGCGGCGTGGCGGTGGGAGCTTTAGTCCATCCAACCGCACGCATGGAAAGCGGCGTGACCGTGGATCCCGGGGCCGTGATCGGTCCGCGCGCCGAGATCGGAATGGGCACGGTGATCAACGCCGGTGCCGCGATCGGACCCAACGTGCGCATCGGCCGCCAATGCAGCATCGGTGCCAACGCCTCAATCACCAATAGCTTGATCGGCGATCGTGTGGTCGTGCATCCCGGCTGTGCCATCGGACAGGACGGATTCGGCTTTGTGATGGGAGCAACCGGTCACCGCAAAGTCCTGCAGATGGGCCGGGTCATCATTCAGGACGATGTGGAGATCGGCGCCGGGACCACCATCGATCGGGGCGCCAACCGCGACACCGTGATCGGCGAAGGCACCAAGATCGACAACCTGGTGCAGATCGGCCACAATGTGAGGATCGGCCGCCACTGCATCATCGTCTCGCAATGCGGCATCTCCGGCAGCGTCGTCATTGAGGATCGCGTCATCCTGGCCGGACAGGTTGGGCTTGCGGACAACGTGACGATCGG
>JBKOXY010000325.1:0-6907 GCA_046725125.1 Pseudomonadota bacterium
CGGGCGGAATGGCTCGCCGAAGGCGCGCACGTCAACGTGGCCGGCGCCAATTCCAACGATCGTCGCGAGGTCGATGCGGAGACGGTCTTGCGCGCCGCCGTCAAGGCCACCGATCATGTCGAGCAAGCCAAGGTGGAAGCAGGCGAGTTTCGCGAGCTGGTCGCAGCCGGCAAGCTCGCTTGGTCGGCGATCCGCGAGCTCGGCGAGTTTATTACCGACAAGGCCACCGGCCGAACATCGCCGTCCGACCTGACGCTGTTCAAGTCGCTTGGCATTGCGCTCGAGGATGTGGCCTTTGCCGAGCTTGTCTATCAGCGCGCGCTCGCCGCTGGTGTCGGGCGGCCGATCCCGATTTGATGTGCTGCCCTCACCGCGCAATCGCCTGCCGCAAAATCTTCCGCGCGGGCTCCGAGCCGTCGAGTTGACGCAACGTGCGGCGTTTGATCTTCCAGCCCTGCGGCGTGCGCGCGAGCTCCCAGCGGTTCGCCGTCATGCGATGGACCCGGAAGCCCTTGGAGCTGCCGTGGTTGGGGACGTCGACGGGATCGCCTTGCGTCTGCGGCACCAGGATCTGCAGATAGGACGTCACGATCGCGGTGTCGCCCTCGATCGCGACATGGGGCAGGGAGGTGAAATGCGCAAGCCCGCGCTCGATCGCCGCTTGGTGGTCGGCGCTGAGCACTTGATTGGCGATGCTGTCGCGCCCGCGCGGGCTGGAGAGATTCTCGCCGCGGTCGAACACGCCGTCTTCCACCCAACTCGCCGCGATATGGTCCTTGCCGGCGGTGTCGGCGCTGGGCGGGTGGCTGGCGATCAGGTTGTAGATCTCGAGCCGGTCTTCGATGGCGCGGATTCGGTCTTCGAGGCTCTTGTTGGTCGTCATGGTTTACTCCCATACAGTCGGGCGAATAGCGAACGACAAGTAGCGAATAGCGAATAGGACGAGCCGCTATTCGCTATTCACTATTCGCTATTCGCCCCATTTCACCGCCGCGGGATGACTTCGCCGATCGCGCCGGCGTCGTGGGCGGAGAAGAACAGCCGGCCATCGGGAATCGCGACGATGGCGCGTGCCCCACAGCCGTCGACCGGAATCGCATATTCACCGATCACTTTGCCGTCCGGCGCCATGCGGCCGATCTTGTTGGAAAAATTCTCGGTGAACCAGAGATCGCCGTCCGGCGCCACCGTGACGCCGCGCAGCGAAGCCTCCGGCGTCTTCACCGGCCACTCGGTGACGCGGCCTTGCGCGTCGATACGCCCGAGCGCGTTCGCCTTCGTCTCGACGAACCAGATGTTGCCGTCGGGATGCACGGCCATGGCGCGCGGCTCGCTGTTCGGCGTCGGGATTTCGTATTCGGTGACACGACCGTCCATGCTGATCCGGCCGATCTGGCCGGCTTGATATTCGCTGAACCAAAGTTCGCCGTCGCGCACCACCAGCGAAAGCGGGCGGCAGTCCGGCGTGAGGCCCTCCGAAAATTCCGTCACCGTGCCGCTGGGCGTGATACGGCCGACGTGACTGACGTGGGCTTCGGAAAACCACACGTTTCCGTCCGGACCCGCGACGATGCCGTCCGGCCCGGCGCCGACCGTCGGAACGGGAAACTCGGTGACCTCGCCCGACGTGGTGATCCGCGCGATCCTGTTGCCGGCATTCTCGCAGAACCATAGCGTCCCATCGGCCGTCGGGGTGATCCCGATCGGCCGGCTGTTCGGCGTCGGCGTATCGAATTCGATGAAGCGCCCATTGCCGGGATTCATTCTGCCGATCTTGGATGTCCCGCTTTCGCAGAACCAGAGGTGCCGGTCCGGACCGAATACGATGATATACGGCTTGCTCTGCGGCGTCGGAATCGGATGCAGAACGATCTCAACGTCAGCCATCGAGCATTGTCCTTGTACTGCCGCAGAGGAGAGTGGCGCGGTTATGCGCTCGCATGCCGCAGGTCCCCCGGAGCTCGGGCCCTTCCCGCAGCGTGATGTCCTTTACCCACGCATTGGTGGCTGTGCGATCAAACGGAAATGCCGAACAGCCGTGCGGCGTTGGCGCCGAGAATCGCATCCTGCTCCTTCCTCCCGATTTTCTTGGCGCGGCGGACATATTCGACCGGCCGCTTTTCCGCAAACGGATAGTCGGAGGCCAGCATGACGTGGCTCGGGGGGACCTTGGTCACCAGGAATTCCAGCATGTCCGGGTTGAACAACACGGTGTCGTAGAAGAAGCGCGGCAGGTAGCTGCTGAAGTCGCCCTTGAGATGCGGGGAGCGGCCGTAGCGATAATCGTTATCGTGCCGACCGGTGTAGAACGGCAGATATCCGCCGCCGTGGGCGACCATGATTTTCAGCTTGGGAAACTGATCCATGACGCCCTCGTAGATCAACGATGACAACGCGTAGGCCTCCTCCAATGGCTGCCCGACCGTGATCATCAGCCGATTGCGAAGCATGCGTTTGTCGGTATTGCCGGCGGGGTGAACGAAGATCACGGCGCCGAGCGCTTCCGCCTTGGCCCAGAACGGCCGCAGGTGCTCGTCCCCCAACTCGACGCCGTTGACGTGCGATGAAATGATGACGCCGCGCAGATTGAGATCCCGCACGCAGCGCTCGAGCTCGGCGGCCGAGAGCGCGACATCGTGCAGCGGCAGCGAGCCGAGCCCCACCAGCCGGTCCGGGTGCCGTTCCACCGCTTCGGCGACGCGGTCGTTGCCGAAACGGTCCATCTTGAGCGCTTCCTCCGGCTCCATCCCATAGGTGCATTGCTGCATGATGCTCGGGCTGATGACCTGGATGTCGACACCGGTTGCATCCATCTCCCGCAGCCGCAGCGGCACATCGGTCATGCGCTGGAACAGCGGCTCGGGCACGCCGCCTGGCCCCGCCACGGCGCGCGCGTACTGCGAATGCTCATAGGTCCGTTTCATCACTTCCGGCACAAGGACGTGGGCGTGCACGTCGATGACCGTCGGCTTGGGAGCGGGGCCCCGCGATCTCGCGGGCTTGGGTGCGGTCCGCGCCGGGTTGCTCGGCTTGGAACGGGCGGATCGCTCGGCTGCCCGCCGAGGCTGCTTGCGCCGCTTGACTGATGTCACCATGATCGAATCGTCCTCCCGTGCGTGCGGGCGAGCGGACCTCATGGTGGCGGGATGATCGGCACTAGCAGGAACGAGTCCTTGTCGCCGCCGGAATGGATCGTGTTCTCCCCGACATTGTAGTCGGCGTGGTAATGCGTGTACGGCGCGCTGCCGATGCCGTCGCGCGGCTGGATGTCGAGGCGGATGCGGTGGCCTTTTTTGAACACCATCGAGGTCGGCCAAACCTCCACCTGCACCTCGATGATCTCATTGGGCTTGAGCCACTGCCGCCGCAGATGCATGTGATAGGGCCGATAGGGCCGCGATAATTCAGGATCAAGCTCGCGATGCGAAACCCGCAGCCAGCCCTTCGCCACCGGCACCGGCTGCCCTTGTTGCCCGATCTCCAGCACGTCGTTGCCGTCAGGGTCGATGTTGCGCAGCGTGAGGAACAAATCCATGTCCTCGGTCGTGCTCGACACCCAAAGCTGGGCGGCGAGCGGACCGGTGATTTCAGTATCCTGCTCGAGCGGCGGCGTCGCAAACGAAAGTCCGCCCCCGCCACCGGCGGCAAGCGACGTCGAGGACGCCGAGGCGTGGCCGGCGTGTGACGCGCCGCTCGCAGAATAGCTCCGCCGGGCGAGCACGGAGGGCTTGACCTTCGCCAGCGTGCCGGCAACGGCGTCGCCCCCGGCGTCCGACTTGGACAGGTCGAGGTAGAGCTTGGTCCACTGCGTGCGCGCGATCGGCCACTCGTTCTCGTAGCGAAAATGGTATGCGCCGTGACCGGTGCGGATCGCGAGCTTCACCGGCGGTTCCCGCATCACGCCGTTGTCGATGTCCTTGAGCCAGTGGTCGAAGAAGCGAAGTTGGTCGCGCCGACCATCCTCGCTGTAAAACGGGTGATAGTGCGTGCCGCAATGGATGCGCAGCTTTTTGTGTTTCGAGGCGGCGCGCATGTAGCCCTCGGTGGCGCCGCGCAGGTGCAGCCCCATGCCGGACCAATTGCCAACCGCCCACATGGGGAGATCGATCTTGTCCCATTGCGCCTGCTGGCTCTTGAACACGCCGCTGTCGAGGCTGTTGCGCATGAAGCGCCACAGCACGTTGTCCTGAAACGTGTCCGGATTGTTCCGGTAGGCGCGACCGAGCAAGTGATGCGCCATGTGGGTGGTGAACCAGCCGACGATGAAGCCGGAGCCGAAAATGCCGCCGTGATAGAGGATGTCGCGGTACTGATCGGCCGCGCCTTCCCACGGCACGATGCACGTGAGCGATGGCGGCTTGAGGTTCGCCACCCACCACTGGGTGCGGGCGAAGAACGAGATGCCGATGGCCGCGACGCGGCCGTTGCTCCAGGGCTGATGGCCGGCCCACTCGATCGCGTCGTAGAAGTCGATCGCCTCCTGCGGTGAATAGAGCACGGATTGCCCAGGCGACTTGCCGGAACCGCGCTCGTCGACGCGCACGCAACAATAGCCGCGCGGCACCCACCATTCCGGGTTCACGGTTTCCCAGTTCATGTGGGGATTGGGCTTCTCTTCCAGATCGGGCGGCGGAATCCAGAGCTTGTCCTTCTGGTAGATGCCCATGTTGATCAGTACGGGAAAATGCCCGTCGCCATCGGGCCGGAAGACGTCGGCCTTGAGCTTGGCGCCATCCCGCATCGGGATGTCGACGTCCTTCTCGATTTTAATCTTGTATCGGGGTTCGGACGCTTTGGTCTCTTCGCGGCTCGCGACTTGCTCTTGCACGGTACCTCCCAACAATCTTGGCTCTGCGCCCAACGCTATCAGAGAGCAAAGCTTGCGGCTACGCAGGCACGGGTAGGACGCATCACGCCGAGCCCCACACCTCGCGCGCGGTCTCGACCACGAGGCGGAGCTTGGCGATCTCGCCCTCCTCGTCCATGGTGTTGCCGCCAATGCCGCTGGAAAATCCGCATTGCGGGCTCAGTGCAAGCTGCTCCAGCGGGGCGTGCTTGCTCGCCGCATCGATGCGACGCTTGAGCTCGTCCTTCGATTCGAGCTTGCCGCGCTTGGTCGTGACCAGACCGAGGACAGCCACCTTGCCCCTGGGCAGAAAACGCAGCGGTTCAAACCCGCCGGCGCGCGCGCTGTCATATTCGAGAAAATAGCCGTCCATGTTGATTTCGTTGAAGATGAGCTCGGCGATCGGCTCGTAGCCGCCGTCCGCCACCCACGCGCCGGCGAAATTGCCGCGGCAAAGATGCATGCACACCGTCATGTCCCGCGGCCGATCCTTGATCGTGGCATTGAGGAGCTTGGCGTAGGTCCGCGGCAAGGTGGTCGGATCCTCGCCGATATCGGCGACTTGCTTGCGCAGTGCATCGCACAGATAGGCGAGATTGACCTCGTCGATCTGCAAATAGCGGCAGCCGGCCGCGGCGAGGTCGCGGATTTCCTCGCCGTAGACATGGGCAAGATCGTCGTAGAAGGCGTCGATGTCGGGATAGGCCTCGGCATCGATCGCGCCGCGTCCGCCCCGGAAATGCATCACGGTTGGCGAAGGAAGCGTGATCTTCGGCGTCGCCCGCGTGACCGACGCGAGAAACTTGAAATCGTCGACGAAGATTCCCCCGCCGTTGGGCCGCGCGAGCTTGCCGGTTACCTGCATGGTCGGGGGGCTGTGCAGGCGATCGCCTTCGGCCGAATGAAAGCGCACGGTGAGCTTGGACGGGATCATCCGCACGTTCCGGAATTTCAGCATGAAATCCCGGTGCCAGGAGTGGCGGTTGTATTCGCCGTCGGTGACGAGCTTGAGCCCGAGCTCCTCCTGCAGCCGCACCACGTCGCGGATTGCGGCGTGCTGGATACGCTTGAGCTCGGCATCCGAAATCTCTTTTTTCTCCGCCTTTTCGCGCGCGTCGATGAGCGCGGCGGGTCGGATGAGGCTGCCGACGTGCTCGGCGCGGAAGGGAGGCTTGGTTCGTTCCATGGGCGTGAGTCTCCCTGGCAGCGGCATACCGACCGCGTCTTGCCGGACGATAGCACACGCGGCCGCGCTCTCATGTAGACTGCCGTGCTGACCTGCGCGTGAAGGACTTGAGGCGAAGCCGCCGATGCAACCGGCGGCGTTTTACTCGACTAAGCCCGCGCCCTGAGCACAAGAGGGCCCCACTTGCGTTCGCCTCAGGGCTGGACGAAGCAACCGACGGAGAACGAGATGAAGGCTGCCGTTGCGACTGAAAAGGGACTCGCGCTGCGCGACATACCGCAACCGCGGGTGAAGCCCAACGAGGTGCTGGTGAAGGTGCGGGCCGCCGCGCTCAATCGCGCCGATCTTGCCACCGCGCGCGGTATCCCCCACGGCAGCCACGGCGGGATCGGCGCGGCGGTCGGCCTCGAATGGGCGGGCGAAGTGGTCGAAACCGGCGCCGAAGTGAACGGCTACAAGCCGGGCGACCGTGTCATGTGCTCGGGCACCGGCGGCTATGCCGAATATGCCGTTAGCGACTGGGGGCGCGTCAACCCGATGCCGAACGGCATGAGCTTCGAACAGGCGGCCACGCTCCCGGTCTCGCTCATGACGCTGCACAACGCGCTCGTCATCGCCGGCCGGCTGCGCCCGGGCGAGAGCGTGATGATCCAGGGCGCGAGCTCGGGCGTCGGCCTGATGGGCTTGCAGATCGCCAAGCTCATGGGCGCGAACGTGGTGATCGGCTCGTCGACCAACGACGCGCGCCGGGCGCGTCTGAAGGAATTCGGCGCCGACCTCGCCGTCGATACCCGCGATCCGGCGTGGCCCGATGCGGTGCTGACCGCGACCGACGGCAAGGGCGTCAATCTCGTCGTCGATATGCTGTCAGGGCC
>JBKOXY010000170.1:0-4795 GCA_046725125.1 Pseudomonadota bacterium
CGACGTGATCCAAGCCGACGGCGGAACCCGCACCGCGGCCATCACCGGCGCCTGGGTCGCGTTGCACGATTGCGTCACCTGGATGAAGACGCGCGACATGGTGACGGCAGATCCGCTGCGCGACCACGTCGCCGCCATCTCTTGCGGCATCTGCAACGGCACGCCGGTGCTCGATCTCGATTACGCCGAGGATTCGGAGGCCGACACCGATGCCAATTTCGTCATGACCGGCGCCGGACGACTCGTCGAGGTGCAAGGCACGGCGGAGAAAATTCCCTTCACCGAGGAGCAGTTCCTCAACCTGCTCGCGCTCGCGAGGAAGGGCGTGATGAAACTCGTCGACTTGCAGAAACTGGCGGTGATGTGAACGCGCACTCCGCGACCTCGATCATGAGCCCGAAAGGCGCCGCACATCGACGGCTCGCCGGCCGTCTCGTGATTGCGACTCACAACCCGGGCAAGCTCAAGGAGATGCGCGAGCTGCTCATGCCATACGGCATCGAAGCGGCGGCGGCAGGCGAGCTTGGCTTGGTCGAGCCCGCGGAGAGCGGCACTAGCTTCAAGGAGAACGCCCGCATCAAGGCGGGCGCGGCGGCAGCGGCGTCAGGTTTGCCGGCGTTCGCGGACGATTCCGGACTGACCGTTGATGCGCTCGATGGTGATCCCGGCATTTATTCGGCGCGCTGGGCGGGTCCCGACAAGGACTTCCGCCGCGCCATGCAGGCGGTGGAAGACAAGTTGCGCGAGCGCGGCGCGCTTGCGCGCAGCCGACGCAAGGCGCATTTCGTCTGCGCGCTCTGCCTCGCCTGGCCCGACGGACACGTCGAGGAATTCGAGGCCAAGGTCGGCGGCGTCCTCATCTGGCCGCCGCGCGGCGAGAAGGGTTTCGGCTACGATCCCATGTTCTTGCCCACCGGCCACGCCCGCACCTTCGGCGAGATGACGAACGAGGAGAAACACGGCCTGCCGCCAAGGGGCAAAGGACTTTCGCACCGGGCGCGCGCGTTTCTAAAGCTCGCGGAGGCTTGTCTTGCAAGGCGCTGATCGCAACGACGCTCCGGCGTTCGGCGTCTATATCCATTGGCCGTTCTGCCTGTCGAAGTGCCCGTACTGCGACTTCAACAGCCATGTGCGCCATGCCGGCGTCGACGAGGCCCGCTTCACGCGCGCCTTTGCCGCCGAGATCGCCGCAACCGCCGCGCGCGTGCCCGCACGAACCGTCTCGACCATCTTCTTCGGCGGCGGCACGCCGTCGCTGATGCAGCCTGCAACCGTCGGTGCGATCCTCGATGCCGTTGCGCGCCACTGGCCGATCGCTCCCGATGTGGAAGTGACGCTCGAAGCCAATCCCACCAGCGTCGAGGCGACGCGCTTTCGCGGGTTTCGCTCGGCCGGCGTCAACCGCGTCTCGCTCGGCGTGCAGGCGTTGGACGACGGGGCGCTCAAGGAGCTCGGGCGGACGCATTCGGCGCGCGAGGCGCTCGATGCGGTGGCGGTCGCGCGCTCGATCTTCGATCGCTATTCGTTCGATCTGATCTACGCCCGTCCGGGCCAGACGCCGCAGGCCTGGGCCGCCGAGCTCAACCGCGGCGCGGTTGAGGCAGGCGAGCATCTCTCGCTCTATCAGCTCACCATCGAGCAGGACACGCCGTTTGCCGCGCTGCATGCGGCGGGCAAGCTCGTCGTCCCCGACGACGACACCGGCCGCGCGCTCTATGACACGACGCAGGCGGTCTGTGCGCGCGCGGGCCTGCCGGCCTACGAGATTTCCAACCACGCGCGGCCGGGCGCCGAATGCCGGCACAATCTCATCTATTGGCGGGCGCACGAATATGCCGGCATCGGGCCGGGCGCCCATGGCCGGCTCGACATCGCGGGGGCGCGTCGCGCCACCGCGACCGAGAAGCGGCCGGAGAGCTGGCTGATGCGGGTGGAATCGCTTGGGCATGGCGTCGTGACCGACGAGGCGCTCACGCGCGAGCAAGTGGCGGATGAGTTCCTGCTGATGGGACTGCGGCTGGCCGAGGGCATCGATCCCGCGCGCTACGCACGGCTCGCCGGTCGGCCGCTCGATCCGCGCCGCGTCGCGCTTCTGCGCGAGCAGGGCGCCATCGAGACGACGGCAAACGGCATGTTGCGCCTCACGCTCGCCGGCTTTCCCGTGCTCGACGCCGTGGTCGCCGATCTCGCAGCGTGACGCTACGTCGCCGAGCCGCCGAAACCCTTCGGCGGCGCGCTGATGACCTGGCCGCCGGTCGGCGACACCCGCAGCACGGCAAGCCCGCGCTGGTTGGTGCCATCGGGACGGAAGCGGAACAGCCCGTCGATACCGGTGAAGCCCGAGGAATTGGTCAGAACCTCATCCGAGAAGCGCTGCTTGCCCTGGGTTTTGACCAGCGCCGCGACCAGCGCGACGGCGTCGTAGGCAAGCGAGGCAGTGCGCACGGGATCGCGGCCGTAGCGGCTGCGGTAGCGGGCGGAGAAATTGCGAAAGCCGGTCGAATCCGGCCCCGCGTACCACGCGCCGTCGAGCAGCGGATTGGAGAAGATTTGCGCGTCTTCCCACAAACCGGTCCCGAGCAGCTGCACGCGTTTGGTGTCGATGCCGTTGGCGGTGAGCGCCTGCACCACCGTGGGCACGGCGTCGGCCCCGTCCGGGATGAAGATGGCGTCGGCGCGGCTCGCCGCCTGCGCGACGTTGCGCACCGGGCCCTGCATCTGCGCCTTGTCGAGCGGATAACGTTCGAGCGCGACGACGCGGCCGCCGCCGCGCCCCACCGCCTGCTTGAAAGCCGCTTCCGCCACGCTGCCATAGGCATTCTCCGGAACGAGCGCCGCGAACGACCGTCGGCCCTGGCTCGCGGCATAGCCGATGATGCGGTCGACATCGGACTCCGGCAGAAAGCTGAGCAGATAGACGCCGCGCGCGGCCACGTTGGCGTCGGTCGAGAACGCGATCACCGGCACACCGCGACCGCGCGCGGCCCGTGCCACCGGGCCGACGGTGAGCGCGAACAGCGGGCCCAAAATGATCTCGGCGCCTTCGTCGAGCGCCTGCTGCGCCGCCTGCTGCGCACCGGGCGCGCTGCCGCCATCGTCTTTCACCAGGAGCTGGAGATCAGGATTGTTGAATTCCGCGAGCGCCATCTCGGCGGCGTTGCGCATGGATTGCGCGGCGACCGCCGCGTTGCCGCTGGCGGACAACGGCAGGATCAGACCGGCCTTGACCTTGCCTTCGCCGATATTGCTCGCGGGCTGCGACGGCGCGCCCGGCGAGGAGCCCAAATCGGGAAGATTCCCCGAGCAGCCCGCCAACAAGATGATGGATGCGAGCGCAGCCCACCACGGGGACGAAGCGCGCGCCGGCCGCGAGCCCCGGGACTTAAGTCCTCCGAACATGGGGAGCGGTCTCCTCGACGACGACCGATAATGTCGACGCCAGCCCACGCCGGCAACCGGCATTTTGTCGGTGAATGGTTAACCAAATGAAAAGGATAATGATTTTTTACGCCGCCCATGACGGGGCGAAGGCGCGCGGCTAGAGTAAGGGCGCATGAGGATGACCGCACCCGCCACCCCCGCCGCCCGCGCGCTGCGCGACCGCGCCGCCCGCCACTATGTCCTCGACGGCCACTCGACCGTCGCACCGCCGCTGCCGGCCGGCCTCTATCTGGTCGCCACCCCGATCGGCAATTTGCGCGACATCACCGTGCGGGCGCTGGAGGTGCTCGCCGCCGCGGATCTCATTGCGTGCGAGGACACGCGCGTCACCCGCAAACTTCTCGACCGTTACGGCATCGCCACCCCGCTCACCCCCTATCACGAGCACAACGCTGCCGAGGCGCGACCGAAACTGCTCGCCCGGCTCGCCGACGGCGCCGCCATGGCGCTGGTCTCGGACGCCGGGACGCCTCTCGTGTCCGACCCCGGCTACAAGCTCGTGCGCGAGGCGCGTGCCGCGGGCGCGAGCGTGACGGCATTGCCGGGAGCCTCGGCGGTCCTCGCAGGGCTTACGCTGAGCGGGCTTCCCACCGACCGGTTCTTGTTCGAGGGATTTTTGCCGGCGAAGGAAGGAGCACGACGCACGCGCATCAACAAGCTCAAGCGCATTCCGGCAACGCTCGTTCTGTTCGAGACGGGGGCACGCATCGCGGCGGCGCTCGCCGACCTCGCCGCGGAGCTTGGTCCGCGCCAGGCCGCAATCTGCCGCGAGCTCACCAAACTCTACGAGGAGGTCCGGCGCGGCGATCTCGGCACGCTCGCGCGCGAGGCTGCGCAAGCGGACGAGCCGCGCGGCGAGATCGTAATCGTCGTGGCGCCGCCCGATCGGCACGGCGAGTTGGCGCCGGTCGATCTCGACGCGTTGTTGCGTCAGGCGCTCGACCGACTTTCGGTCAAGGAGGCGGTCGCCGAAATCGCCGCCGTCACCGGGGAACCCCGCCGCGGGGTCTACCAGCGTGCCCTCGCACTCGCCAAGGAGCGCGACCATGGCCGATGAGCGCCCGCGCGCAAGCCCGATCCACGCTCCGCGCCCGGAGCGCCAGATCGCGTTTCGCACCGGGATTTCAGCCGAGAGCCGGGCGGCGGCGTTTCTCATCGCCAAGGGCTTTCGCATCCTGGCGCGGCGTTGGAAGAGCCCGGTCGGCGAAATCGACATCATCGCCCGCCGCCGAAGCCTGCTGGTGTTCGTCGAGGTCAAGGCCCGAGACAAGCTGGACGACGCCGCATGGTCGGTCACCGATCGCCAGCGCCTGCGCATCGCCGCCGCCGCCGAGGCGTGGCTGGCGCGGTACGC
>JBKOXY010000072.1:0-16910 GCA_046725125.1 Pseudomonadota bacterium
TCCTCCGGCACATCCTCCACCCCACGCAGGAGCTCCTTGGCGCAGGACCAGCGGATCTCCACGCCGCCGAACAAATAGGCCTTGGAGCGCGCCATCTTGAAGACGCGTTCCGGCTTGAAATGCGCCTTCGCGCCGAAGATGTCGGGATCAGGCCGGAAGCGTACCTTGGTTCCGCGCCGGTTGGGGACGCGGCCGAGCTTTGCCAGCTTGCCTTTCGGCTTGCCGCGCTCGAACACCATGCGGTGTAGCGTCTGCTCGCGCGCGACCTCGACCTCCATGCGCTCGGACAGCGCGTTGGCGACGGAGACGCCGACGCCATGCAGGCCGCCCGACGTCCCATACACCTTCGAGTCGAACTTTCCCCCCGCGTGCAACGTGCACATGATCACTTCGAGCGCGGATTTGTTCTTGAACTTCGGGTGCGGATCGACGGGAATGCCGCGCCCGTTGTCGGTCACGCTGACGAAGCCGTCGGCTTCCATCTCGACCTCGATGAAGCTCGCGTGCCCGGCGAGCGCCTCGTCCATGGAATTGTCGATCACCTCCGCGAAAAGGTGGTGCAGCGCCTTTTCGTCGGTGCCGCCGATATACATGCCCGGACGCCGTCGCACCGGCTCGAGGCCTTCGAGCACCTCGATGTCGCGGGCGGTGTAGCGGGTCTCGGCTGCGCTCGTGGGCCTGCCAGCGCGCGCTGCCTTGCTGGAGACGCGGCGCGGAGCGGCCTCGGGCAAATCCGAGAACAGGTCCTTGCCCGAATTTTGGGCGGGAGTGTTGGCTGCTGCTTTAGCCATTTTGGCCATGCGTCTCATGACTGGCGAGGGGCAAACGAATCAACTGTGACTATGCCACGGCCGTGGCCGCAGCGTGACACAGGCATTCAGCCCCAGCGCGACCGCGCAGCTTCATATGGTCGAACCTTACCATCAATTCAACTTGATGCCGTCGGATGGCCGTTGACTCGCCAGATATTCGCCCGATCCTCTTGCCAAAACTTTACCGAAGCCGAGAGGAGGTCGCCATGTTCGATTTCAACCGCCTGCTGAACGCGCTGTCATCCCGCGCCGGCAGCACCGCTCAATTCCAGCGGATGCTCGAGTGGAAGCTGTTGCGCGGCAGTCACGAATTTCCAGGACCGGACGGCGGGACCTGCGTCAACGAGGCGGCGATCGTCGCCGCCGGCTATCCTTATCGCGCGATCTACCGCGCCAAGGATTTGCCGGCCTCCTTCTCGCGTCCGATCGCGCTGTTTGCGCTGTGCCTCAACGACACTCTCGACGACGAATTGCGCCAAGAGCTGCTGATGCCGTTCGTCACGCGTCTTGCCGGGTCCGCAGATACGCCCAAGATCGAGATGATGCGGGCGGAGCTCATGCTCAAGCGGACCGCGGCCGAAGTTCTGGCGCCAGCGCTCGCGCGGTCAGGTTACCCCGAAATCGCGGAACGATGTCGGTCGCTTCGCACGCCCACCGAGCTAGTGGCAATCGCGCGATGCCTGCGCAGCTGCGATACTTCCGCGCTCCACCGGCCGCTCGCCTCCGCTCTCGAACACGCGGCCGATGCCGGCCGACACTGGCTGTCGGGTTTGCCGAGCGAGGTTGTGTTCTGCACATTCTCCGCGATACGGGAAATCGCCTCGCTCGAAGGCGATCGTGCCGTCGAAACGGTCTATCGACGAGCAGCCGCGATCCTCGACGCGGCAATCGACGTCGGAAAGCAGGCGGACGCCACCGGCAGGGATGTGGTCGCGAAACGGATGGCTGCAGCCAAGCGGACATCGTCCACGGCGGCGCATCGGGGAGAGGCACTCGCCGCCTGAACATGAGGATAGCGCCGCAGGCGGTCTGGTCTTGTCGAGCAAGCCGCGCTAGACCCGGGCTGGTAACCGGGCCGCCTCCCACATGTTCGAGAGCCTCGAAGCTCACGCCCAACAAGTGGTGGAGTTTGTGCGTGTCCACGAGGCGTGGGCGGCGCCCGTTGTTTTTGCGCTCGCCTTCGGCGAATCGCTTGCATTCATTTCCTTGCTCGTCCCGGCCTGGGCGGCGCTGGTTGGGATCGGCGTTCTGATCAGCTCCGGCAATCTCAATTTCTGGCCGGTTTGGGTTGCGGGTTCGATCGGAGCCGCGCTCGGTGACTGGCTCTCCTACTGGATCGGCGTAAAGCTTGGACCACCAGTCGCGCACATGTGGCCGCTGTCGCGCCATCCCGAACTGCTGCCGAAAGGCGAAGCGTTCGTGAAGCGCTGGGGCGTGCTTGCGATCTTCGTCGGCCGTTTCTTCGGACCATTGCGCGCCTCGGTCCCGCTGGTCGCCGGCATTTTCCGGATGCCCTCGTGGCAATTCCAGACCGCGAACTTCAGCTCGGCGTTCGTTTGGGCTGCGGTGCTGCTCACCTTGGGCGACGTGGTGAGCAAGGTTCTCAGGTGGGTCTGGAGGTAGTCGAACGATCAGGCCTCAGGCATCAGGGGTCACAGGGTTGCGCTGCTCCCGACTCCTGCCCCCGATCACGGACCCCGTCATTCGTTGAGCTTACGAAGCACCGCGCCGACGATGTTGCAATAATCGTCGGTCCACACCCATTGGCTTGGGTCAGGCACCTTGAGCGCCCAATCCCGCGCCTGCGCGAGGGCGCCGAAGTCCTCCTCGCTGCGCGCAACCGCCACCACCGTGGCGACGAATTTGTACGGATTGGCCGCCTCGTCGAGGTCGGAACTGTCGCTGACGCGCGCGATCAGGCTATTCGCCGCGGCGATGCCGGCGACCACCGAGGCGAGTTCGAGGTGCCGGTTCGACACGTGCATGACCACCATGCCGTGAGTGCTGAGCTTCTTGAGGTAGATCGCCATGGCTTCGCGCGTGAGCAGATGGATGGGGATCGCGTCGGAGGAGAAGGCGTCGACGATGATGAGGTCGTAGGCGCCGTCGGGCGCTTCGGCGAGCGTCAGCCGCGCATCGCCGAGGATGATCGGCACGTCCGGCCGACACACCCACAGAAAGCTGAACAGATATGGGTCGCGAGCAATGCGGATAACGGCGGGGTCGATCTCGTAATAGTGCACGGTATCGTCCGGCGCGGCGCGGCAGGCCAGCGAGCCTGCGCCGAGCCCTATCACCGCAAAGCGGATCGGCCGGTCGACGCGCGCCCGCACCGCCGCGAAAGTCTCCGAGATGGCGGAACCGTCCCAGTAATAAAGCAGCAGCTCTGGCGGATCGATCGCGGCCAGTCGACCATCGGCTTCGCGGATGCGCTGGCCGCCGTGCAGCGTGGTCCCGTGCTGGAGGAGACGGAAATGGCCGTCCGCGGTCTCCGTGGTCTTGGCGACGCCGAAGAAACTGCGCACGGACACCGCACCGGCTTGCTCGACGATGCTGTGGTTCACCAGAAGGATGAAGGCGATGACCGCGGCGAACGGCAATGGCGCACGCCAGAACAGCACGCTCGCGGCCAAGAACGCGCCCACGGTCCAGTTGAAGGCGGTCTCGCCGAGCACGATCGGGTATAGCGCGCAGACAATGAGGACGAGCACCGCGGCCGCAAGGCCGCCGAAGAGGAGGTAGCGCCGACGGCGGTCGTCCGGCAAGGCGAGGCCCGGCCGGCACAGCACCGCTAGCGCAATCAGGATCGGGTATTCCGCCACCCAGTCGAACACATGGGGCGCGATCAATCCGGCCGCGATGCCGCCGATCACGCCGCCCGTCGATATCCAGAGATAGAAGGCAGTGAGGTATCTGGGCGCTGGCCGCGTGCGCGCCAGCTCGCCATGGCACATCAACGCGTTGACGAAGAAAACCGAGAGGTGCACGGCAAGCAGCCCGACGATGGTCTTGACCGGATCGAAGATGATCACGGCAACGAGCGCAATGATGAACGCCGGTTGCACGGCAACCACGAGCCAGTGCGGGACGATCGGCCGGCGCGCAAACACGATGACGAAGGTCAAGAGATAGAGCGCAAGCGGAAGGACCCAAAGGAGCGGCACCGCCGCCACATCGGTCGAAATGTGCGCCGTCACCGCGACGAGGAGGCCGGCGGGCACCGCCGCGAGCGCGACCCAGAAGCCGGCATCCTTCCAGGTCGGAGGCGTATCCGCGGCGCCGCCGGCACGCGCATCTTCGTCCGGCGCGCGCCATCGCAGCGCCCCGCAGGCGGCGAGCAGCGCAATGAGGAAGCAAAAGCCGATCGACCACGACCATGCTTGATCGCCCAATCGCACGAAGGGCTCGATCACGATCGGATAGGACACGAGCGCGAGGAAGCTTCCAACATTGCTGGCGGCATAGAGGAAGTACGGGTCTTTGGCGGCAGGGTGATCTGTGCGCGCGAACCAGGCCTGCAACAACGGACTGTTGGCGGCGAGCGCAAAAAACGGCAGGCCGATCGAGGCCGTGAACAATCCGATCAGCCAGAGCGCGTGCGCGGCCGCTGGCGGGCGGTCCCAGCCGGCGGCGATCGACAGCGGCAGCGCGAACGCAGCGGCGATCATCACCGCCAGGTGGAGCGCAACCGACACGCGACCGCCGGCGTAGCGCGTGAGCCAGTGGGCGTAGGCGTAGCCCGCGAGCAGCGCGGCCTGGAAGAACACGATCGCCACCGACCACACCGACGGCGCGCCGCCAAAACGGGGCAGCACCATCTTGGTGAACATCGGCTGCACCATGAACACCAGCGCGGCACTGAGGGTGATGGCCGCGGTGAACGTTGCGAGCAGCAAGGCGCGTCCGGACATCGCGTCCGGCGTCGGTTCCGTCGCTGGCTGGTCGGCGATCCCCATGCCCTAGCCTTATCGCGTTGCGGTGGTGGGCGGAATAGTCGGTGCTTCGATCATCGTCCATGGCTGAGCCGCACCGGGGCCGCATGGGCGCTGGTCGGGACTATTCGCCGCGATGGCAGCGCGGCGCACTGGTAGTTCTCAACGCGAGCCATTGGCGCTAGGATCTCGCCGTCGGTATTGACCAACGACACAACAGTGTCACGACCTACGCCGTGCGGGCCGCCATCATGCACCATCCGCGGCGACGTCTTTGCCGAGAAAGGCCGTGACCAGAAAACGATTGATCAGGAGGAACGCCATGACTGAACTCACCCGCCGCAGCCTGCTCACGGGGACCGTTGCGACCACGGCCGCCGCGGCTGTTCCACTGGCCACGAGCTTTCCAGCGCGCGCGGCGGCTCCGCCCGCCGGCACGCAGGCGCCGGGCTGGTACCGCTACAAGGTCGGCAGCTTCGAGATCACCGTGGTGACCGATGGCGTGAACCGCTTCAAATTCCCGGACAACATAGTGGCCAATGCCAAGCGCGAGGACGTCAATTCCGCGCTCGCGGCGGCGCACTTGCCGTCGGACATTTTTGTCACCCCCTACAATCCGATCGTCGTCAATACTGGACACAAGCTCGTGGTTATCGACACCGGCCTGGGCGAGGCGGGGTTCAATGCGAGCAAGGGGGCGAACGGCCAGTTCTTGACCAATCTCGCCGCCGCCGGCATCGATGCCAAGGCGATCGATGCCGTCATCATCTCGCACTACCACGGCGACCACGTGAACGGCTTATTGAAGGCCGACAATTCGCTCGCCTTTCCCAATGCCGAGATTCTGGTGCCGGCAGCTGAACACGCGTTCTGGATGGACGACGGCGAGATGAGCCGCGCGCCCAAGGGCCGCATGGAGGACCTGTTCAAGAACAATCGCCGCGTCTTTGCCGGCGAGGTGGTGAAGCGACTGCGGACCTATGACGAAGGCAAGGAGGTCGTCGCCGGCATCACGGCGGTCGGCACCCACGGCCATTCCGCCGGCCACAATTCCCATGTCGTGTCGTCCGGATCGGGCACGGTCTACGTCCAGGCCGACGTCACCCACGTGCCGTTCCTGTTCGCGCGCAATCCCGGCTGGCATGCCTTCTATGACCAGGATCCGATCATGGCGGAAGAAACCCGCCGCAAGGTCTACGACATGCTGGTGGCGGAAAAGATGCTGCTGCAGGGCTTCCACTATCCGTTCCCCTCGCTCGCCTATGTCGAGAAGAGTGGATCGGGCTATCGCGAGATTCCGGTGCCCTGGAATCCGACGATCTGAACGCCTCGGCCGCTCCGCCGCGCATCCTGCCGCGGCTGAAATAACGTGGCATAGCTGGCTTCAGCCCGCGGGGTGCATGTGCGTGCTTGACGGACGCCGGCTTGGCGTCTATAGCGGCCGCCCATGACGATGACCGCCCGCAGCGCATTGTTGCGACGCCGCCGCGCCCGCGCGGCACGGGCACGCGATCGCGTGTGATCGTCACCCGTGCCGCCGGAGTCGGCTCCGCGGCACATCTTCTCGACCCCCGCGTCATGACCGAGCTCCGGCAGCCTCTCGCATCGGAGCACGACCATGTACGTCCATCCCGCGTTCAAGGTTCATCGCGCCGTCGCCCTTGCCTTTGCGGCTGCGCGCGGCTTCGGCCACGTGATCGCTTGCGAAGGCGGCCGCCCGGTGGCCGCGCTACTGCCGTTCCACCTGATGGAGGCGGACGGCAGGCCGCCGCGCGTCCAATTTCATGTCGCACGCCTCAATCCACTCGCCCAGCTCGCGGCCAAGGGTGGACCATGGCTGATCGCCGTTGCCGGCGACGACGCCTATGTGTCGGCGCACTGGTACGCCAGTGCCGAGCAAGTGCCCACCTGGCTCTATGAGGCTGTGCAGCTGTCGGGGCCGGTGCATGTGGTCCCGACCGACTACACTTCCGACCATCTCGATCGTCTTGTGGCGCAATTCGAATCCAGGCTGGCACCAAAGCCGTCCTGGGTCGCTGACAGCATGTTGTCGTCGCAACGGCGCGCGACACTGATGAAGTCGATTGTCGCCATCGAGATGACGGTCGAGACCGTCGAGGCCAGCTTCAAGCTCAACCAGCACAAGGCCAACGCCGATCACGTCGCCGTTGTCCGCGTGCTACGCGAGCAGGGCGAGGCGTCAGCCCAGGCGATTGCAGCACGGATGGTCGCCTTGCGGCCGCACTTGGCGTACGAATGAGCAACCGATGGGAAGGACTTGAGTCATGGCTGACAAGGCTAAGATCGGCGTGCTCGGCGCGTCGGGCTATACCGGCGCGGAGCTCCTGCGGTTCCTGATCCCCCATCCGCGGGTCGAGATTGTGCTGCTCACCGCCGAGCGCCGCGCCGGGCAGGACATGCGTCAGGTCTTCCCTCAGTTCTCGCCCTATGCGCTGCCGAAGCTCCTGGCGATCGATGGCGTCGACTGGAACAAGGCCGCGCTCGATCTCGCCTTCTGCGCGCTGCCGCACGCGACCACGCAGACCGTGATCAAGGACTTGTTCACCAGGGCTCCGAACACCAAGGTGATCGATCTCTCCGCAGACTTTCGCCTCGGCGATACCGCAGCCTATGCGCACTGGTACGGCCACGAGCACCACGCCCCGGACCTGCAAAAGGAGGCGGTCTATGGCCTCGCGGAAATCTACCGGCACAAGATCAAGACCGCGCGGCTAGTCGCCAATCCCGGCTGCTACACGACCTGCGCGGAGCTGCCCCTCATCCCGCTCTTGAGCGCGAAGGCCATCGATCCCGACGAGATCGTGATCGACGCCAAATCGGGCATGACCGGCGCGGGGAGGGCGGCGAAAGAACAGATGCTGTTCTCGGAGGTCTCAGAAGGCTTCCACGCCTACGGCGTGGGGCACCACCGCCACATGGCCGAGCTCGATCAGGAATTTTCCAGGGCCGCAGGGCGCAAGGTCATCGTCAGCTTCACGCCGCATCTCGTGCCCATGAACCGCGGAATTCTCTCGACGATCTACGTGCGCGGGCTCAAGGCCTCGGCCGCAGACCTGCACGCGATCCTGTCGAAATCTTACGCCGAGGAGCCGTTCGTGCATGTCCTGCCGTTCGGCGAAATGCCGCAAACCCGCCATGTGCGCGGCTCCAACATGACGTCCATCGGGGTCACAAAGGACCGCGTCGAAGGTCGCGCCATCATCTGCTCGGCGCTCGACAACCTCAGCAAGGGCGCCTCGGGGCAGGCCGTGCAGAACATGAATCTCATGCTCGGCTTTCCCGAGACTCTGGGGCTCGAGCAGGTGGCGCTGTTCCCGTGATGCGTTGATAGCCCTGCGCGCGCACTCGATCTGCAGAGCGCGAGGCCATCGGCTGGCAGCACCAGCCGTGCCGCTCAATGCTGCAAGATCTTCGACAGAAAAACCTGTGCGCGCTCGCTGCGTGGCTTGCCGAAGAATTCGGCAGTCGGCGCGTCTTCGACGATCTGGCCCCGGTCCATGAACACCACGCGGTGGGCAACCTTGCGCGCAAAACCCATTTCGTGCGTGACGACCATCATGGTCATGCCCTCCTTGGCGAGCGCTACCATGACGTCGAGCACCTCGTTGATCATCTCGGGATCGAGCGCGGAGGTGGGCTCGTCGAACAGCATGGCGATCGGATCCATGGCGAGCGCACGCGCAATCGCGACCCGCTGTTGCTGACCGCCGGAAAGCTCGCCGGGATATTTGCGGGCGTGCGCGCTCAGACCTACGCGCTCGAGCAGGCGCATGCCTTTTGCCGCCGCCTCATCCTGGCTGCGGCCGAGCACCTTGATCTGCGCCAGTTCGAGATTGCGCATCACGGTGAGATGCGGGAACAGCTCGAAATGCTGAAACACCATGCCGATGCGGGCGCGCAGTTTCGGCAGGTCGGTCTTGGGGTCGTTCACGGAAATGCCGGCGACCGTGATGGTGCCTTCCTGGAACGGCTCGAGCCCATTGACGCATTTGATCAACGTCGACTTGCCGGAACCCGATGGACCGCACACCACGACGACCTCGCCCTTGGCGACTTCCGTCGAGCACTGATTGAGCACCTGAAAGTTGGGGTACCACTTGCTGATTTTGCTGACCGTGATCATGAAAGGTCCTCAGCGGATGATCGCGACCCGACGCTGCAGCCGACGCACGAGCAGCGAGGCCACGAACGAGATCACGAAATAGACCAATGCGGCGAACAGGTACATCTCCACCAACCGCCCGTCGCGCTGCGCGACTTTCGACGCGGCGCCGAGGAAATCCGTGATCGAGAGCACATAAACGAGGGACGTGTCCTGGAACAGGACGATGGTTTGGGTGAGCAGCACCGGCAGCATGTTGCGGAACGCCTGCGGCAGCACGATGTAGCCCATCGTCTGCAAGTAGGTCATGCCGAGCGCCTGCGCCGCCGCCACTTGATCGCGCCGAATCGACTGGATCCCGGCGCGCATGATCTCGGCGAAATAAGCGGCCTCGAACAGCGTGAATGTGATGAGCGATGAGGCGAACGCGCCGACCTGGATCGGCCGCGAGGCGCCGGTGACCCACTGACCGATGAAGGGCACCAGGAAATAGAACCAGAAGATCACCAGCACCAGCGGCACCGACCGCATCAGGTTCACGTAGCCGGCCGCGAGCAGCGAGAGCGGAGCAAGGCCCGACAGCCGCATCATCGCGAGCAGCGTACCGAAAATAATGCCGCCGCAAGTCGCCAGCGCGGTCAGCATCAGCGTGAACGTCATGCCGTCGTAGAACAGGTAGGGCAGCGAGCGAATGATGACGTCGAAGTCGAAATCCGCGAACATCGATCGCCTCAGTGGACGGACGCCGCGGGGGCGGCGCCGATGAAGCCGGGCACGGCTGCACGGCGCTCGATCCAGCGCATGCCGAAGGTCACAACGATGTTGATTACGAGGTAGATGACGGTGGCGGCAGTGAACGCTTCGAACACCTGGAACGTGAATTCCTGCATGGCGCGCGCGCGTGCCGTGAGCTCCATGAGCCCGATGGTGAGCGCGACCGCGCTGTTCTTGATGATGTTGAGAAATTCGGACGTCAGCGGCGGCAGGATGACGCGATACGCCATCGGCAACAGCACGTAGAGGTAGGCCTGCGTCGGCGTGAGCCCGAGCGCGAGCGCGGCCCAGCCCTGGCCGCGGGCGAGACTCAAAATGCCGGCGCGCACCTGCTCGGCGACGCGCGCCGAGGTGTAGAAGCCGAGCGAAACCACGGCCGTGTAGAACGAGGCGTCGGGAAGCTGCTTGAGCCAGTCGCCGAGCTCGGTCGGCAGGAGCTCGGGCAGCACGAAATACCACAGGAACATCTGCACCAGCAGCGGGATATTGCGGAACACTTCCACATAGGCGTTGCCGAGTCGGACCAGCCAGGGACTAGGCGTGGTGCGAATGACGCCGACCAGCGATCCCATGGCAAGCGCCAGGCACCACGCGCTCAGCGCGGTTGCGAGCGTCCAGCCGGTGCCCATAAGGAGCGTCTCGAGATAGGTGTGCACTCCGTCGGGCGACGTCTGAAAGAAGATGCCCCAGTTCCAGTTGTAATTCACGCTGCCCCCTTATCGCGGAGCGGTCATCAGACATCAGTGATCACGACGACATGGTGTTTGTCTGACCACCGATGTCTGATGTCGGCTGATACTTCAATACACCGCCGGGTCGCCGCTGTCGGTCGGGCTGGCAACCACCTTCTTGAACGCGTCGCTCATCGGCACGTTGAGGTTGAGACCCTTGGGCGGGATCGGCTTGAGGAACCACTTGTCGTAGATCGCGTTGATCGCGCCGCTGCGATAGGTGGCGATCATGGCCTCATCGACGACTTTCTTGAACGGGGCATCGTCACGGCGGAGCATGATGCCGTAGGGCTCGACCGAAAGTGCGTCGACGGAGATCGTGTAATCCTTCGGCGATTTCGATCCGGCGACCAGGCTGTAGAGCAGAATGTCGTCCATGACGAAGGCGGCCGCGCGTCCGGTCTCGACCATCAGGAACGCCTCGGCGTGATCCTTGGCGGCGAGGATGTTGAGGTTGAGACCCTTCTGCGCGCCGATCTCGGTGATCTGCTTGATGTTGGTGGTGCCGGAGGTCGATACGACGGTCTTGCCCTTGAGGTCGTCGACGGTCTTGAGGTTCGCCGACTTCTTCGACACGAAGCGGTTCGCGGTGACGAAATGCGTGATGGTGAACGAGACCTGCTTCTGGCGCTCGAGATTGTTGGTGGTCGAGCCGCATTCGAGGTCGACGGTTCCATTCGCCATCAATGGGATACGAGTGGCCGAGGTGACCGGGTTGAGCTTGGTTTCGAGGTTCGCAAGCTTGAGTTCTTTCTTCACCCCATCGACGATCCGCGCGCAGAGATCCATGGCGTAGCCCACAACCTGCTGCTTGTCGTCGTAGTAGGAGAACGGCAGCGAGGACTCGCGGTGGCCGAGCGTGATCGCGCCGGTGTCCTTGATCTTCTGGAGCGTGCCGGTGAGGTCCTGCGCGAGCGTTGGGCTAGCGGCGAAGGTCGCCGTCGCAATCATCGAAAGCAGCATTTTGACATGCATTGGAGTTCTCCGCTGTGAAGTGACGTATGATCCTGCGCACCGGTCGGTCCGCGCAATGGCGTCCGCCCGTCAATCTCTGATCCTAACATAGCTTCCCGGCGCGTCCTCCAGCGGCGCGAGCTTGCCGCCGCCGGGTTCCCGCGCCGGGACCTCGGCTGCATCCCGCGCTTTGATCCAGTCGAGCCAGTCCGGCCACCACGAGCCCGCATGCTCCTTGGCCTTCGCGAGCCACTTGTCGAGATTGGCGCTGGTCGGTTTGGGTCCGGTCCAGTATTGGTACTTCATCTTGTCGGGGGGATTGACGACGCCGGCAATGTGACCCGAGCCGGCCAGCACGAAACGCACCGGCCCGCCGAAGAACTTCGAGCCGAGCAACACCGACCGTGCGGGCGCGATGTGGTCCTCGCGCGTGGCCAGATTGTAGATCGGAACCGTCACGCTCTTGAGGTCGAGCTTTTTGCCGCCGATCACCATCTCGCCCTTGCTGAGGCGGTTCTCCAGGTAGCAGTTGCGCAGATAGAACGAGTGGTTCGCCGCAGGCATCCGCGTCGCATCGGAGTTCCAGTATAGAAGGTCGAATGGCGCCGGTTCCTTGCCCTTGAGATAGTTGTTGATGACATAGGGCCAGATCAGATCGTTCGAGCGCAGCAGGTTGAAGGCGGTTGCCATTTTCTTGCCTTCGAGATAACCGCGCTCACTCATTTCGCGCTCGCGCGCCTTGATCTGCTCCTCGTCGACGAAGACCTTGAGATCGCCAGCATGGGTGAAATCGACCTGCGCGGCGAAAAGGGTCGCCGAGGCGATACGCTGATCACGCGTGCTCGCCATATAGGCGAGCGTGGCGGCCAAGAGCGTGCCGCCGACGCAATAGCCGATCGCATTGACCTCGTGCTCGCCGGTTGCCCTTTCGATGACGTCGAGGGCGGCGAGCGGGCCGTCGCGCATGTAGTCTTCGAAGCCTTTCTGGGCGAGCTTGGAGTCTGGATTCACCCATGAAATGACGAATACCGTGAGTCCCTGGTCCACGCACCATTTGATGAAGGATTTTTCCGGCGTCAGGTCGAGGATGTAGAACTTGTTGATCCAGGGCGGCACGATCAGGATCGGCCGCTTGAGCACGGTTTGGGTCGAGGCTGCGTACTGGATGAGCTGCATCAGCTCGTTTTCGAAAATCACCTTGCCGGGCGTGAGCGCGAGGTTGCGGCCGACCTCGAACATTTCGGATCTGGACTGACGGATCTTGAGATCACCGCGTCCGGCCGCGATGTCCTCGGCCAGCATGTGCATGCCGCGCACGAGATTGTCGGCGTTCGAGGCGAGCGTTTCGCGTAAAAGCTCCGGGTTCGTGAGTATGAAATTCGAGGGCGCGATCGCGTTGGCGATCTGGCGCACGTAGAAATCGGCCTTCTGCCGGGTATGCGGATCGAGCCCTTGCGCATCGCGCACCAGCCGGTTCGCCCATTGCACCGTCAGGAGATAGGCCTGCTTGAGGAAATCAAAGAACTGGTTGCTCGACCACTCGGGATCGGCGAAGCGCTTGTCCTTGGGGTCGGGCTCGGCGACCGGTTGCACCTGCTCGCCGGCCATGCGCTTGACCGCATTGGCCCATAGGTCGAGATAAGCCTTGCCCAGGCTCGATTGCAGTTCGAGCGCGCGCTGGGGATCGCGCAGCCAATAATCCGCGACCTGGCCGATGGTTTTCACCACGTCGGTAACCTCGGCATATTGATCGTCGCGGCGGCCCTCTTCGCGCGGCTTGAGGTAGGCGGCCAGCGCCTTGCCGCCCTCTTCGACCATGCGGGCGATGTTGCGGGCGAACTCCTCCACGTCGGCGGAGCCGCCTTTGACCGGTTCTGACGGGGCTCTCACGGTAACGCCTCAATTTGCGATTCCGGCGCAAGCCCGGCTTGGCCTTTCAAGGCCGCAGATGGACTTTACTCACAACCGCCGCAAGACGCATCATAGGCTTTTTATCGGGGAGCCTGCGCGCCGGCTGGGCGCGGCCGACCGCCGCCCGCAAAGCCGTCTGCCTTAACCTTGCTTTGGTCATATTGGGGGACTACAGCTTGCTCCCAATTGCTTGAATTGGCAGGAATTTCACCTCGGAGGGGAGGGGGCCGGTCGGCGCGGTGGCGTTGCAATCCGGCCGGGCGTCAACCGGCACGATGTTGATATCGCGGTCACAACGGCTCATGTCGAGGCGCGCCCTTGCGGCGGCGCTTATCGCCGGCGCCGTCGCTCTCGCGGGTTGCTCGGCCGGGAGCATGGTCGCCGATCACCTGCCAAACGCGGTCGGCGGCTTGCCCGACGCCACTCCGCAACGCCCGACGACTTCGATGCCCTATCCGGCGGTCCACGACATGCCGCCCCCGCGTGCGACCACGGTGCTCACCGACGCGGAGACGAAAAAGCTCGAAAGCGATCTGGTCGCGGCGCGCAATCGTGCCGCGGAAGCGGCCGCCAGGTCCGCTGGCGACGACGACAAGCCGTGATAAAAGGCTCGCGCCGGCCTGCTCGCGCAGCATCGGCGCGCAGGTCAAAGGAGCCGGGTCATGGAAGAGTTTTACCGTATTCGGCGTCTGCCGCCCTACGTCTTCGAGCAGGTCAATCGCGCGAAGGCGGCGGCGCGCAACGCCGGTGCCGACATCATCGACCTCGGCATGGGCAATCCCGACCTGCCGGCGCCCGCGCATGTCATCGACAAGCTCAAAGAGACGATCGGCAAGCCGCGCACCGACCGCTATTCGTCCTCGCGCGGGATTGCGGGGTTGCGCCGCGCGCAGGCGGCCTATTACGGGCGTCGCTTCGGGGTGAAACTCAACCCCGAGACCCAGATCGTCACCACGCTGGGCTCGAAGGAAGGCTTCGCCAACGTGGCGCAGGCGATCACCGCACCGGGCGACGTCGTCGTGGTCCCCAATCCCAGCTATCCGATCCACGCCTTCGGCTTCTTGATGGCGGGCGGCGTGATCCGCGCGGTGCCGTCCGAGCCGACGCCGGCGTTCTTCGAAACGCTGGAACGCGCCATCACCCGCTCCATTCCCAAACCGATTGCGGTCGTCGTCTGCTATCCCTCCAATCCCACCGCCGCTGTCGCCGATCTCGATTTCTACAAAGAGCTGATCCCGTTTGCGAAGAGGCACGGTGTGTTCGTGCTCTCGGACCTTGCTTATGCCGAGGTCTATTTCGACAATAATCCGCCGCCTTCGGTGCTGCAGGTACCGGGCGCAATGGAGGTCGCGGTCGAGTTCACCTCGATGTCGAAGACTTATTCGATGCCCGGCTGGCGCATCGGCTTTGCAGTCGGGAACGAGCGGATCATCGCGGCGCTGGCGCGGGTGAAATCCTATCTCGATTATGGCGCCTTCACGCCGGTCCAGGTGGCGGCTACCGCCGCGCTCAACGGCTCCGACGACTGCATCCGCGAGATGCGCGAGACGTACAAGCGTCGGCGCGACGTGCTGGTGGAATCGTTCGGTCGCGCCGGCTGGGAGGTGCCTCCTCCGCGCGCCTCCATGTTCGCTTGGGCGCCGATCCCGGAGCCGTTCCAGACCCTCGGCAGTGTCGAGTTTTCCACGCTGCTGGTCGAAAAGGCCGAGGTCGCGGTCTCGCCGGGTATCGGCTTCGGCGAACATGGCGAAGGATACGTGCGCATCGCGTTGGTCGAGAACGAGCAGCGCGTCCGTCAAGCCGCCCGCAATATCCGCCGCTTTCTTGAAACCGGCCCCAAAAAGTTGCACAACGTCGTCCCCCTGGCCCAGCGACGCTAGACGCTTCGTTTCCACGCAGGCCGACGATGTCCGCTCCACTGAAACTCGGTATTGCCGGCTTGGGCACGGTCGGCTCGTGCGTCGCGCGCCTCATCGAGCGCCAGCGCGACGCACTCGCCGCTCGTTGCGGTCGCCCGATCGAGGTTGTCGCAGTTAGTGCGCGCTCGCGCAGCAAGAAGCGCGACATCGGTCACAAGAAATTGCGTTGGGTCGCCGACCCTGTAGCGCTCGCGACCGATCGCGAGATCGACGTCTTCGTGGAGTTGATCGGCGGGGAGGGCGATCCGGCCAAAGCCGCGATCTCGGCTGCGCTCGCGGCGAAAAAATCGGTTGTCACAGCCAACAAGGCGCTGCTTGCCCGCCACGGCGTCGCCCTGGCGGCCATTGCCGAGAAGAACCATGTGGCGCTCAATTTCGAAGCCGCGGTCGGCGGCGCCATCCCGATTGTGAAAACGCTGCGCGAGGGTTTGGCCGGCAATTCGCTCGCGCGCATCTATGGGATCCTCAACGGCACCTGCAACTACATCTTGACGCGCATGGAAGAAGAGAAGCTCGCGTTCGCGGACTGCCTGAAGGAAGCGCAGCAGCTCGGTTACGCCGAGGCCGATCCCACCTTCGACGTCGAGGGCCATGACACTGCGCAGAAGCTCGCGATCCTGGCGAGCCTCGCTTTCGGCATCAAGGTCGATCAAAGCGCCGTCTACGTGGAAGGCATTTCTTCCATCGCGCCCGAAGACCTCGAATGGGCCGCCGAGCTCGGCTACCGCGTGAAATTGCTGGGCGTTGCGGTAAAGACCGACAAGGGCATAGAGCAGCGCGTGCATCCGACGATGGTGCCGAAGGACACGGCGATCGCTCAGGTGATGGGCGTGACAAACGCCGTCACCGTCGACGTCGACGCAATCGCGCCGATCACGCTGGTCGGCCCGGGCGCAGGTGGCCTGGCGACGGCGTCCGCCGTCGTCGCCGATATCGGCGACATCGCCCGTGGCGTGCGCACGGCGCCGTTCGGCCGGCCTTCGGCGCGGCTGACCACCAGCAAGAAGGCGCCGATGCAACGTCACGAAGGCGGCTACTACATCCGCCTCCTTGCGGTAGACAAACCGGGCACCGCCGCGACCATCGCCAAGCGGCTGGCGCAGCAGAACATCTCGCTCGAGTCGATCGTGCAGCGTCACCGCGGCGAGCGGCCGCATGGCGGCGATGTCGCCGGCAGCTCGGGCGAGCCGGTGCCGGTGATCCTGATTACCTATGCGACCACGGAGGACGCCGTGCACAAGGCGCTTGCCGCGGTCGGCCGCGATAAGGTGATCTTGGGCAAACCGCAGGTCATTCGGATCGAGAAAAACTGATACAATCATGCCTTATCGTCATCGTCGCCGCCCGCCTCGAGGCGAGGGCGCGGCACGGCCAAGCGGCAGGACAGGCGCGAGGGTGAAGAAATGAACAAAGGGGAACGCAGAGCCGTGCCGTCTATCACCATCCAGCCGGACTTGGCGCTGGAACGCGTTCTCACGCTGGAGATCGTGCGGGTGACCGAGCGCGCGGCGGTGTCGGCGGCGCGGTTGTGCGGGCGCGGCAACGAGAAGGCCGCCGACCAAGCGGCGGTCGACGCCATGCGGCGCGAGCTCAACAAGCTTCCCATCAACGGCACGATCGTGATCGGGGAGGGCGAGCGTGACGAGGCGCCCATGCTGTTCATCGGGGAGAAGGTCGGCAACAAGCACGGGCCCGAGGTCGACATTGCAGTCGATCCGCTCGAGGGCACTACGCTGTGCGCCAAGAACATGCCC
>JBKOXY010000016.1:0-5045 GCA_046725125.1 Pseudomonadota bacterium
GAGGTGGGCGACGCCTTTGCCCATGCGACCCGTGTGGCGGCCGAGGAGGGGGCGGGCACACTCGTCTATGTGGGTCGCTTCGACCTCGCGGAATTCGCGGTCGTGCTGGAACCCGAGGAGCAGCTCAAGACCGCACGGCGCGCCCTTTACGCCGGCCTCACCGCGCTCGCCGACGCGCTCGCGGTGCACGCTCCGCCCGAGCGGCCCATCACCTTCGACTGGCCGGACGGGGTACGCGTCAATGGCGGGCTCGTCGGCGGGGCGCGCCTCGCCTGGCCAGAGCGCGCCGACGAGAACGAACCACCGGCGTGGCTGGTGTTCGCCGTCATGATCCGCACGGTGGCGCTGGGTGACGAGGAACCGGGCCTACGCCCGCTCTCGGCGGCGCTCGAGGAGGAAGGTTTCGATGATCTCGGGTCCGGCCGGCTGGTGGAAAGCTTCGCCCGCCACCTCATGGTCGCGCTTGATGCCTGGCAAGAACAGGGGTTCGGCGAGATCGCGAAGAATTATCTGGCCCGGCTTGCGCCCGAGAGCGGTGTGCGCCGCGACATCGCCGAAAACGGCGATCTCCTGGTGCGGCGCGTCATAGCGAATGCGGGTAGGGGTGAGGCCGAGCAGCGCTCGCTGCTGCGCGCGCTCGGCCAGCCGTCCTGGCTCGATCCCGCGACCGGAGGGCCGCGCAAGTGAGACTTTTGCGTACCATCCGCCTCGACCCATCGGACACCTTCGTGTTCGAGCGCGCCGCCGATCCGGGCGAATGGGCGGTGTCGGGCGCCTTCATGTTCGCGGATGCCGATCCGGACGCGCTCGTAGGCAAATCACGCGCGGCCTTTCGCGCCGGGTTCCTGGGCGTAGCCTCGCTCGGCTGGTCGACGCTGGTGCAGATCGTGGAGGCGACGCAAGAGGATCGCGACCGGTTGGTCGACGCGCTGGGGAGGCAACTGCACGAGCGTCTCGGCGCCCCCGATTTAGCCGCCGCACGCGCGGCGGCGGAAGAGGAGGTCGCGTTCGCGGCCTCGCTCTGCGATCACCCCCGCGATACGCTGATCGCCGTGCGCCGCACCTTCGAGGATGGCGCGATCCGCGAGGCGTTTCGCACGCTCCACCCGCGCGGCACGCGCAAGCCGATGCGCGCCTTCTCGTTCCTGGAGGTCGAAAACGAAGAGGAGACGCGCGAAGACATGAATCTTCTCGCGCTGGCGAAAGAGAAACGAAATGATTGAATCGCAAGCGCCACGAACGGAGCCAGCCGCGACGTCAAGGTCTCCGCAAGCAGCAGGAATAGTCACTCCGCCTTTATATTCGCGTCGCGGATGACCTTGCGCCATTTCGCCGACTCGAGCCGAATGCGCTCGGCGAATGCCTCCGGCGGGCTCACGATCGGAAAGATGAAATTGGGTGCAAGGAATTTCTCTCGAAAACCCTGATCATCGAAGATGCGCTGCGTCTGCGTATTGAGCTTGATCACGATGTCCCGCGGCGTGCCTTTGGGTGCGGCCAATCCGTACCATGACCCGGCTTCGTAGCCCGGCAGACCGCTTTCGGCGAGCGTAGGCACATCGGGATATTGCGCGATCCGCTCGGTACTACCGAAGCCGAGCACCTTGAGCGCGCCCGCTTGCCACGGTTGTGCAACGAGCCCGATGCTGACGATGATCATCTGGATGTGACCGCCGATGAGGTCGGTGATCGCAGGCGCCGCACCGCGGTAGTGCACCGGCGTGAATCGGGTGCCTGTCATGCCCTCCAAGAGGATGATGTTGAGGTGTCCGCTCGACCCGATGCCGAAGGTTCCGTAATTGAGTTCGCCCGGTCGTTTCTTGGCGAAATCGACAAGGTCGCTGAGCGTGCGCACAGGCAGCGATGGGTGCACGACCAGCGCCTGCGGGCTGATGCCGAGGCCTGTGATAGCGACGAAATCGTCGATCGGATCATAGGGCAGCTTGCTGTAGACGTGAGGTGATGTGACGAAGGTCGCGTCGGCGGTGACCAGGAGCGTGTAGCCGTCGGGGGCCGACCGGGCGACGTATTCGGTGCCCACTTGGCCGGTGCCGCCGCCCGGCTTGTTTTCGATGACGACCTGCTGGCCCCACGCCTCCGATAGCCGCTGGCCGAGCGCGCGGCCGAGCACGTCGGTGATGCCGCCGGGCGCAAACGGCACCACGATGTGAATGGGTTTGCCAGGATAGGGCTGCGCCGAGGCACCGGTGCACGACGCGAACGCAAGGCCGACAGCCAGGATTGCCGCGCGAGCGAGCCGCGTTTTCGGCCAGCGCTCGCGCCGAGTTCGTGTCGCCGACATAGTCACCCCATCACGATTGCAATGCTGTGGTATAGAGGGCCGGCAATACCTCGTCGAGGCGTGATCGCATGGCGGATTTCTGGCTCTCCTGCGGGCATCATCTGCTCGACCGCGACGACGGTGGCGGGCTCCTCGTGACCGATGAGTTCCTCAAAGCCTATCTCGCGCGGCCGGAGCTTGCGCCGCCGCCGAATGCATGCGTCGCCGAGCGCAGCTTGCACGCCGCGCTGCTCAGCGATCCGCGCCGTCCGGTCGCCGCCTCCGAGATTGCGGCGATCGCGGATGCCGACGCGCGCGAGAATTGGGCCTTGATGACCGCGTTTCGCGACCATCTCGTCGGACACAAGACCGTGGAGGCCGCCTATCTCGATCTCGTGCGCCGCGGCGTGGGTCAGACGCCGCCGCTGTTCATCGACCAACTCGTACATGTGATCCTGCGCAACCTGCTCGATCGCTGCGACGATGTCTTCATGTTGCGCGCAGCAGAACTCTTCTTCCGGCCGCAACGCCTCACCGTGCATGACGGCTCTCTGATTGCGGCCGACGAGGAGAAGGTCACAGGCGTCAGTCCCCAGCCAGCCTCGCCGCTCGTTGTCATGCTCGGCTTGCCGGTGGCGGGCGAGATCGACGTGCTCAACGACGGCAATGTCGAGAGCTACTGGGAGCGTAGCGACCTGTTCGACATGGCGCTCGATCTTACCGCCGGGCGGCGTGGCCTCGACGCGCTCGGCAAGGTGATCGAGCAGTGGATCACGCATCTTCTGTCGGTCGAGGTCGAGATCGAGGCGTTGATCGAGGCGACCGACGTCAATCTCACCTGGTATGTCGGCCTCGACGCCGAGGCGACCGGGATCGGGGACGCGCTGTGGACTGGCGGAGAGCTCGACCGGGCGGCGCGGGAGCGCATCATCGGCCTTTACCGGCTCGTCTTCCGCAACCCTGAGGTCGTCCTGGACAAGGCGAAAGGCGAGCCCATCTATCTGATATTGGCGATGACGCCCGACCGGATGCTGCGCATGAAGCCGCAAAATCTCGTGACCGGCCTTCCGATCGCCCATCTCGAGGCGGTGTCGTGAGCGTTCCTTCGCATGCCAAGATTGCGGTCGGCGTCGTGGTTGAGCGCCGCAAGGCGCAGAGCCCGTGGATCGATTTCACCTGGAAGCCGGTCACGGCGCTGGCCGGGCTGCCTGACGCAGCGCCATGGACCCCGCTATCGCAAGACGGCGACGGGACAACCTTTTATGCCGGCGCCGCCGAGATCGAGCTCTATCGCACCGAGACCGCCAATTACCGCGACAATCTCGGCTCGAGCGCGCCCATGCTTTGGGTTGCGCTGCGGCCGACTGGCGTCGAGCCGCCGTATGAGATTTTCGCGGTGACCGCCGATCCTGCCGAGGGCGAAGCCTGGACCGAAACGGGCAGCGATCTCGTCGATGTGGTGCCGATGCCGGAGGCGGTGCGCGCGGCGATCGATGCCTTCGTCGCCGAGCACCATGTCGAGCGGCCGTTCCACAAGCGCGAGCGCGACCGCGCCGATCCAGAGGCGCTGGCGCGGCGCGGACCGATGCCGAAAGAACGCGAATGAGCGAGCCGGAAAATTTCATCGCGCGCTGGTCGCGGCGCAAGCGTGAGGCGGCGGAAGACGCCGAAGCAATGAAGTCTTCCGCTGTGCCCGCCGCGGCGGCGGAAAGCGTGCATCCAATTCCAGATCAGCGCGAGGGAAGCGATGCGCCGCGAGCGCGCAGCGGCGCGAGCGAACCGCCCGAGTTTGCGCCCGATCCAGCGAAGCTGCCGCCGATCGAAACGATCACTGCCGAGACCGATATCCGCGCCTTTCTCGCGCCCGGCGTGCCGCCTGAATTGACCCGTGCGGCGCTTCGTCGCGCGTGGGCCGCCGATCCCAAGATCCGGGATTTCGTGGGGCTTGCCGACTACGACTGGGACTTCAACGCGCCGGGCGCGATGACGGGTTTCGGAGCGCTGGAAATGACCGACGAGCTGCGACAGCAGATCGCGCGAATGGTTGGCCGCAGCCTTGCCAACGAGGCGACCGACAGTCCCGCTCAAACGTCGGCAGAGGTGCAGGGCAAGCCCTCGCCGGCTGAAACATCGACTGAATCGGTCGCCCCAGCCGCCGAGGTGCCGACACAGCACGTTCAAAGCAATGCTGGGACATCGCAAAATGAGCGCGTCGGAGCGCATAGTGAAACACACAACTCCGGGGCGCTTCCGCAGCGCAGCAAAGTAGATATTGCATCGCGAAATAATTCAGAAAACACCGATAACGATCAATTGATTGAGAAACGGCCGCACGGGCGCGCTTTGCCTAAGTGATACGGGGACTCATAGCCTCCGGCTATTGACCGTTGCTCGCGGCGGGCGGTACTTTGCTACAGTCGAACTATAATAAATTAAGAAAAGCGCCGATGAGGGACGTAGGACTTGACGAGGCGATCCGCGTTGCCGGCGGCGTCGGCGCGCTTGCCCGAAAAATTGGCATCGCGCAGCCCTCGGTATCGAACTGGTTGCGCGTTCCTGCCGAGCGTGTGCTGTCGGTCGAAGCCGCGACCGGCGTGAGCCGTGCAATTCTGCGGCCCGATCTCTACGCCGAGCACCCCGGCACGGCCGGCGACGTCGACGAGGTCAATGCGGCGCGGGCGCAAGAATATGCGTTGCTCTCGGTGTTGCTCGCACGCGCGCCCGATGTCGGGCTGCTTGAGCGTCTCGGCGCATTGCGCGGCGA
>JBKOXY010000032.1:0-2569 GCA_046725125.1 Pseudomonadota bacterium
GATGTTCACGCCCTCGCGGGTGACAAGCTCGTTGGCGACGCGCACGGCATCGCCGGGGCTCGCGCCGTCGTCGCGCGAAATCACCTCGAGCTTCTTGCCGAGCACGCCGCCCTTGGCGTTGATGTCCTCGACCGCGAGCTCCCAACCTCGCTTATAGGGTTCGAGGAATGCCGGCTGCGCCTTGTAGCTGTTGAGCTCGCCGATCTTGACCGTGCTCTGCGCGAAGGCTCCCGTGCCGAAACAAACGGCGCTCGCGGTGGCGAGGCAGAAGAGCTGGGATTTGTTGCTCATGCGGTGCTCCATTCCATGAGATTTGCAAGTCGTGCGCGCATTCGCTTGTAGCCAAGTAGTGAGCCGGCCCGGACGCTTGTCAAGATCGCTTGATCGCGCACCGGCTTGGTAATGCTTCTGTCCGCTCGTCCCCGCGAAAGCGGGGACCCAGCCTTTGGCACTGGATTCCCGCTTTCGCGGGAATGAACGGAGTTTTGCTGTGCGGGCCGTCGCGCACGCCCGACACCTGCTCACTTGCGGTCGCGCAGGCGATCCATCAGCGACTTCTCCTGGCCGCCGTCGACCTCGATCTGGGTGCCGTTGACCATGTGCATCAGCGGCGAGGCCAACATGACCACGAGGTTTGCGACCTCCTCGACCTCGGCGATGCGGCCGAGCGGGATCGAGGCCGGAGCGAGCTTGTCGGCCTCCTCGTAGGGCAATTTCATGTCGCGCGACATCGCCGCGACCAGGCCGGCCCAGCGCTCGGTGCGCACCGGACCGGGATTGACCGCGCAGAAGCTGATGTTGTGCCTGCCGTATTGGCCGGCGAGCGAGAGCGTGAGGTTCTGCCCCGCGGCGTTGGCGGCGCCGGGCGCGATCTCCCAATAGGACGGCTTGACGCCGTCATTGCCGATCAGATTGACCACGCGGCCGCCCCCTTGCTTGACCATGATCGGCAGCACGTAGCGCAGGCAGCGCACGTAGCCCATGAACTTGAGCTGCAGCGACTGTTCCCAGTCGGCCTCGGACAAATGCTCGATCACGCCGCCGGGCGAGGAGCCGGCATTGTTGACCAGGATGTCGACCCGACCGAGCGCCTTGTGGCCCTGCGCGACGAAATTCTTGGCATCGGCATCCTTGCTGAGGTCGGCGGGGATCGCCACGATCCGGCGGTTGGTTTCCCTTGCGATCTCGGCCGCCGCCTGCTCGAGCGGCTCCTTGCGCCGCGCGCAAATGGCGACATCGACTCCTTCTTTCGCCAGCGCGCGGGCGATGCCTTTGCCGATGCCCGCGCTGCCGCCCGTGACCAGCGCGGTCTTGCCCTCGAGCTTAAGGTCCATGTCGGTCTCCTCGTGCGATTTGCCCTCGTGGGTTCGGCTCAAGCCGATTTATGCGCGAGCCAGCGGCCCGCCTCCGCGGCGGAGAAGAGCTCGGCGAGCGCCGCGTTCACCGCCGCCGGTTCCTCGCTGTTGATGGTGTGGCCCGCACGCGGCACGACCAGAAGCGCCGCGGTCGGAGCCGTGCGTTTGATGAATACGCTGCCGTCGAGACAGAATTCGTCTTCGTCGCCGACGATCACCAGGAGCGGCACCGAGAACCGCTTGAGCTCGCCTTCCATCTCCCACAGCGTCGGCCGCTTGAGCTGGAGGTTGAGCATGGTGTGGGCGTGGCCCTCGGCCGAGTGCTCCGACAGCATGCGCGCGAACTCGCTCCAGCCGCGTGGATCTTTATTCTTGAAAGCTCGTCGCATCGGCGCATCGGCATATTTGGCGGCCGCGGAGACGATGCCTTCGTCGGCGAACATCTTTCCGGTCTCCGCCGCCAGCGCCTTCATGGCGGCACGCGTCCCCGCGTCCGGGCTCGAGCCCCAGCCGCAGCCGGCGGCGGTCACCGACAGGCAGCGCCGCGGATAGCGGATGCCGACGTGCAGCGCCGTGTAGCCGCCCATCGAGTGCCCGACCACGTGCGCCTTGTCGATGCCAAGCGCGTCCATCACGGCGATGACGTCGTCGCGGGCGATGTCCTGGGAGTAGCGCGCGGGATCGGAGGGCACGTCCGAGGGCGGATAGCCGCGCTGACTATAGGTGACGCAGCGGTGCTGGCGGCAGAAGTGGCGCATCTGCGGTTCCCAGCTGCGGTAATCGCCGGCATATTCATGCACGAACACGACCGGCGTTCCGGAGCCGATCGCCTCGACGTAGAGCTTGACCCCGTCCGCTGCGGAAATCTTCGCCATTGCGGGCTTTTTCAAATGCGCCGGAGCGCGATGCAACTTTGTTTGCGTACGAACAAAATGCTAGTCGGGACATTGCGCTCCCGCAAGCCGCGAGAATGTCTCCTCGGATCTCAGCCGTTCATGATCGCCTTCGCCGCGTTGCCCACCGCTTCGACGCGGTCGTCCGTCTCGAGGAAGGCGACGATACGGCAGGGACAGCCTTCGAGGCCTTGATAGCGCCAGGGAAACGCCCCGATCAGCGCGCGCTTGTTGAGCATGAGCTCGATGTCGCCGCCGAGGTTCTCGGCGTGCAGCAGTCCCTCCTGGAAGGCCCAGTTGTGAAACGGAAACACGTCGGAC
>JBKOXY010000221.1:0-13086 GCA_046725125.1 Pseudomonadota bacterium
GCGCCGTGCTATTTTCAAATCGCCGCTGGGCCACCGGCGGTTTTCAGTAAAAGGTTCGTATTCGAGCTCATCGAAGATGAGGACGGATGAGTCATGCCTAGTCGTTGTCCGCTTCAACTTCGAAGTCGTGCGTGCTTGGCGTCGATGGACATAAGCTTGAGCTTCGTGGTGCCACCTTTCTAACAATCGACGACACGAGGCAAACCCAAGAATTACTTCAAAAAGCCTGAACGAGTGCATAGCCCTCACGAAGAGTGGGCAATGGACAGGGGGTATCATGACGACAGGGAGGGTCCACGTCACCATGGCTTGCGCTATCGGCCGCCGGCCCTACGGACCTTTATTTCATTTCATCATCGCCTCGCGCGGGCCGGCACCACCGCCGCATTGAATTCGCCCCTGCCCCGTGCCGGCGGGCATGCTCCCTCCCCGGCCGCGCCGGAGTCCTCCCTCCTCCTGACGTTCCTGTTCGTGCCACTTCGCGTCGAAGTATCGCGTTTCGTCCGCCAATCAAGAAGAGACACCCAAATGACGAGCATGGATGTGGACCGCTGGACGCGCGTGAAGGACCGCCTTCGTGCCGAAGTCGGTGATGACGTTTACGCAAGTTGGTTCGCCCGCATGGAACTCGATGGCAGCGAGGGCGACACCGTCAAGCTGTCCGTGCCCACGCGCTTTCTCAAGAGCTGGATCCAATCCCACTATGCCGAACGAGTGCTGGCCTGCTGGCAGGCCGAGCAGCCGAATTTTTCGCGCATCGAGCTCACCGTCCGCTCCGCCGTGATCCGCACCTTGCCGCCGAAGATCAGGCCGGTCGACATCCCGACGCCGCAGCGCGAGATGCGCGAGGCCAAGCCCAACGGCGGCGATCTGCGCAACAGCGTGGGACCGATCTCAGCCGTGCACGAGGCGCTCGGCGGTTCGCCCCTCGATCCGCGTCTGACCTTCGAGACCTTCGTGGTCGGACGCTCCAACACCCTCGCGCATGCCGCGGCCAAGCAAGTCGCCCAGGCCAGACGGGGCGACATGGTCATGTTCAACCCGCTCTACATTCACGCCGGAGTCGGGCTCGGCAAGACGCACCTGCTGCAATCCCTCGCGTGGGCCGGCAACGCAACCGCCGAGCGCAAGGTGCTCTATCTCACCGCCGAAAAATTCATGTACGGCTTCGTGGCCGCGCTGCGGGCGCAGAATGCGCTCGCATTCAAGGAGGCATTGCGGACCATCGACGTCCTAGTCATCGACGACTTGCAATTCCTCCAGGGCAGGTCGACGCAGGCCGAGTTCTGTCACACGCTCAATGCCCTCATCGACTCCGGCCGCCAGGTCGTCATCGCCGCCGACCGGCCGCCTTCCGATCTCGAAAGCCTGGACGAGCGCGTGCGCTCGCGGCTCGCGGGCGGGCTCGTGGTCGAAATGGGATCGCTGGGCGAGGAATTGCGCCTTGAAATCCTCAAATGCCGGGCCGCCGCCGCCAGAGCGCATCATCCCTGCTTCGATGTTCCCGCCCCCGTGCTCGAGTTCATCGCCAAGACCGTGACCCACAACGGCCGGGATCTCGAAGGCGCTCTCAACCGCCTCCTCGCCCACAGCAAGCTCACCGGTCAGCCCGTCACGCTCGAAATGGCAGAGCGCGAGGTGCGCGACTTGATCCGTCCGCAGGAACCCAAGCGCGTCAAGATCGAAGACATTCAACGGGTGGTCGCCCGGCAATACAATGTGAGCCGCGCCGACCTCTTGTCATCCCGGCGCACCGCAAATGTCGTGCGTCCGCGGCAGGTGGCCATGTATCTGGCCAAGACGCTGACCCTGCGTTCGCTGCCCGAGATCGGGCGGCGCTTCGGCGGTCGTGACCACACCACGGTGCTGCACGCCGTGCGCAAGATCGAAAACCTCGTGAGCACCGACACCGCGCTGGCCGAAGAGATCGAACTGCTGAAACGGCAATTGCAGGAGTGAGCAAGTCCGGCCGGGCGGGAGGCGTCGGGGACAGCTTGCAAAGCCAAAGCAGTTGGAAGAAGGGGGGGAGCCGATTGGCGCTTCGATGAATTGCCTTGCCGGCGAGCTTTTCCCACTGTCCCAGGGGACGGGCGGCACGCAACCGCGGCCAAATCCGTTGGGTAACTGCCGGCGTCCGGCGCCATCGCCCTTGCGCAAAACGCAGGCACGCGCCACCTTCCTTACCCCTTTAGGGCTTGTCCACGCGAGCGGGCGGATTGAAAAATGAAAGTCACCGTCGAACGCGCAGCGCTGCTGAAGTCGCTCGGCCATGTCCATCGCGTGGTCGAGCGGCGCAACACCATTCCGATCCTCGCCAACGTGTTGATCAGGGCGGAGAAATCGAAGCTCACCTTCAAGGCGACCGACCTCGATGTCGAGGTCACCGAAACGATCTCCGCCGAGGCCGGCCCCGGCGGCTCGACCACGGTACCGGCACACATGTTCTACGAGATCGTGCGCAAGCTCCCCGAGGGTGCGCAGGTCGTGATCGAAGCCTCTGGCGACCGCGCGGTGCTGGCGATCCGCGCCGGCCGCTCCCGCTTCACCTTGCAGACGCTGCCCGAGAGCGACTTCCCCGATCTCGCGGCGGGCGAGATGACGCACACGTTCAAGCTCGCGGCCGCCGACCTCAAGCGGCTGATCGACAAGACCCAATTCGCGATCTCGACCGAAGAGACGCGCTACTATCTCAACGGCATCTATCTGCACACCGCCGGCACCGCCAAGGCGCCCACGCTGCGAGGGGTCGCGACCGACGGGCATCGCCTGGCGCAGTTCGAGCTGCCGCTGCCGGCCGGCGCCAGCGGCATGCCCGGTATCATCGTTCCGCGCAAGACCGTCGCCGAGGTGCAGCGCCTGATCGAGGACAACGAGGCCGAAATTACCGTCGAGCTGTCGCAGGGCAAGATCCGTTTCACCCTCGGCGAGACGGTGCTCACCTCCAAACTCATCGACGGCACGTTTCCGGACTATGTGCGCGTCATTCCGCTCGGCAACGACAAGGAGCTCACCGTCGACAAGAAAGAGTTCGAGCAGGCGGTCGACCGTGTATCCACGGTATCGAGCGAGCGCGGCCGCGCGGTGAAGCTGTCGTTGACCAACGGCAAGCTGATGCTGTCCGTCACCAACCCGGATTCCGGCAGCGCGACCGAGGAGATCGAAGTCGAATACGGCGCCGAGCCGTTGGATATAGGCTTCAATTCCCGCTATCTCCTCGACATCGCGGCGCAGCTCGAAGGCGAAGCCGCGGTGCTCAAGCTCGCCGATCCCGGATCCCCGACGCTCATTCAGGACCGCGACACCAAGGGCGCGCTTTACGTGCTGATGCCGATGCGGGTGTGACCGGGATCCAGAGATCAGGAGTCAGAAGATCAGGAAGCCGATTTTCTATTTCCTGACGCCTGACTTCTGACTACTGATGCCGGTCATGCCGTCCGCCTGCATCCGCCGCCTCTCCGTCACGAATTTCCGCAGCTACCATGGCGCGCAGATCGACGTCGGCGCGAGGTTGGTCGTGCTGGTAGGCCCCAACGGCGCCGGCAAGACCAATCTGATCGAGGCGATCTCGTTTCTCGCGCCCGGGCGCGGTCTGCGGCGCGCGACGCTCGAAGACGTCGCCTTTTCCGAAGGCGACGGATCATGGGCAGTGTCGGCGGACGTGGAGGGTGCGCTCGGGCTCGCGACCTTGGGCACCGGGATCGAGCCACCGGCGAGCGAGGACGCGGTGGTCGCGCGCAAATGCCGCGTCGATCGCGAGCCGGTCGCATCGGCATCGGCCTTCGCTGATCATCTGCGCGTCGTTTGGCTCGTGCCGGCCATGGACGGTTTGTTCAATGGCCCGGCGTCGGAGCGCCGCCGCTTTCTCGACCGCCTCGTCCTGGCGGTCGATGCCGAGCACATGACGCGCGTCAACGCACTCGAACGCGCGCTGCGCTCACGCAACCGGCTGCTCGAGGATGCCCGTCCCGATCTGCACTGGCTCGACGCCATCGAGCACGAAACGGCCGAGCTTGCGGTCGCGGTGACGGCGCTGCGGGTCGAAACCGTCAGCCGGCTGCAAGCCGCGCTTGCCGAGCGCAAGGACGTGGCCTCGGCCTTTCCCGCGGCCGAGATTGCGCTCGACGGCTGGATGGAACGGCTCGTTCCGCTTCAGCCCGCAGTCGAGGTGGAAGACCGCTATCGCGCGGTGCTCAGAGACAATCGCGGGCGCGACGCCGCCGCCGGTCGCACGCTCGACGGGCCGCACCTTGCCGATCTCTCCGTGACTCACGCCGGCAAGGATATTGCCGCTGCCGCCGCCTCGACCGGCGAACAGAAGGCGCTGCTCATCGGTCTTGTTCTGGCGCACGCGGGGCTGCTTGCCGAAATGTCGGGCTTTGCACCGGTGCTGCTGCTGGACGAGGTTGTCGCCCATCTCGACCCCTTGCGGCGGGCCGCGCTTTACATGGAGCTGGACAGGCTCGGCGCGCAGGCTTGGATGACCGGCGCCGATGCCGCGGTGTTCGCGGACATCGAAGCAAAGGCGCAGATGTTGGAGGTCTTGCCGGGACAGGTGAAACGACGGACCTGATCGCCGCGCCCCGCATTTTGTGTCATCATGCGCGGGCGTGTCGATCCATTGGCCGAGGAAGCATCCATGCGCGCTGCCTATTACGAGGCGAACGGAGCGGCCCGCGAGGTATTGCGTCTCAGCGAGGTGGAGACGCCGCAGCCCGGACGCGGCGAGGTGCGCGTGCGTCTCGCCGTCTCCGGCGTCAACCCGTCCGACGTCAAGAGCCGCGCCGGATTGACGCGCAAGATCGCCTTTCCGCGCGTCATTCCGCACAGCGACGGCGCCGGCGAGATCGATCAGGTGGGCGAAGGCGTTTCGCCCTCGCGCGTGGGCGAGCGCGTCTGGGTTTGGAACGGCCAGTGGCGGCGCCCCTTCGGGACTGCCGCGCAGTCGATCGTGCTGCCGTCGGAACAGGCCGTGCCGCTGCCCACCCATATCGGGATGGACGTCGGGGCCTGTCTCGGCATTCCAGCCTATACCGCCTATCAAGCGGTTCTGCTCACGGGCATCGCGGAGGGCTCGACCGTGCTCGTCGCCGCAGGCGCGGGTGCGGTGGGCCATTACGCCATCCAGTTCGCGAAGAAACGCAAAGCCACCGTCATCACCACCGTGAGCTCGCCGGCCAAGGGCGAGATCGCGCGGCGGGCGGGCGCCGACCATGTGGTCGATTACAAGCGCGAGGAAGTCGGCGAGCGCATCATGGCGCTCACCGGAAAGCGCGGCGTCGATGCGGCAATCGAGGTCGATCTCGCCGCTAATGCGCGGCTCTTACCCACCGTGCTCGCGCCGAACGGCGTGGTGGCGATCTACGGCAGCGGCGCGCCCGAGGCGTCGATTCCATTCCAGTTCCTGCTTCAGAACAGCATCACGCTGAAGTTTTTCCTGGTGTACTTGATGCCGCAGGAGCAGCGCGCCCGCGCGACCGCCGACATCACGCGCATGCTCGAGCGCGGCGAGCTCGTCCACAACGTGGCGCAGAGCTTCGATCTCGGCGCCATCGTGGCGGCGCATGAAGCGGTCGAGTCCGGCAAGGCGATGGGCAATATCGTGGTCAGGATTGCTTAGCGCGCGATCGAGGCCAGGATTGCTTAGCGCGCGCGACCCCGACGTTTGCGCGTTGCATTCGCCTTGAGCAGCATGGCGGCGCCTCCTCGCGTCGTTCGCGGAGCGCGATCATCGCGGTGGCGCCGCCAAAGTCCAGCAACTGCGCGCAGCCCGTTCCTGCGACGAAAACCGTCGCAAACACGGTCTCGCAGGAGGGCCAAAATGCGGCTGCGGACGCGGCCGCAATGGAGCCGTTTTCAGGGCCTTTTTTCGCCCCCGCCGTCCCTTGAAATTTCATAAAAAACAGTTACTTACGGCCTAGCAACTTTGGGCTGTACGACACCCTTTTTTCGTGTCAAACCAAACCCGGCTTGCCCGCCCCTTTCCGCAACTGATTCGAAAGTCCTCCATGGCCGAAGCCGCCCGCCAGACTCCGCCCCTTGCGTCCGAATACGACTCCGAGTCGATCAAGGTCCTCAAGGGCCTCGACGCGGTGCGCAAGCGGCCCGGCATGTATATCGGCGACACCGACGATGGCTCCGGCCTCCACCACATGGTCTACGAGGTGGTCGACAACGCCATCGACGAAGCGCTCGCGGGCTTCGCCAAGGAGGTGGTCGTTACCCTCAATCCGGACGGTTCCTGCACCGTACGCGACGATGGCCGCGGCATCCCGACCGACATCCACAAGGGCGAAGGGGTGTCGGCCGCCGAGGTCATCATGACCCAGCTCCATGCCGGCGGTAAATTCGATCAGAATGCCTACAAGGTCTCGGGCGGCCTGCACGGCGTCGGCGTTTCGGTGGTGAATGCGCTGTCGACGTGGCTCAAGCTCACCATCTGGCGCGACGGCCAGGAGCACTTCATGGAGTTCCGCGACGGCGAGGCGCTTGCCCCGCTGTCGGTCGTCGGCGCGGCGCATGACAAGCGCGGCACCGAGGTGACCTTCCTGCCGAGCCCGCGCACGTTCACCATGACCGAGTTCGATTTCGCGACGCTCGAGCACCGGCTGCGCGAGCTCGCGTTCCTCAATTCGGGCGTGCTGATCGTGCTCTCCGACATGCGCCACCCCGTCGAGAAACGCGAGGAGATGCGTTACGAGGGCGGGGTTGAGGCCTTCGTCAAGTATATCGACCGCAACAAGACCCCGCTCATTCCCGCGCCGATCATGATCAAGGCCGAGCGCGAGGGCGTCGGGGTCGAATGCGCGCTGTGGTGGAACGACGGCTACCACGAGGCCGTGCTCTGCTTCACCAATACGATCGCGCAGCGCGATGGCGGCACCCATCTCGCCGGCTTCCGCGGCGCACTGACGCGGCAGATCACGGGCTATGCCGAGAAGGGCGGCATCGCGCAGAAGGAGAAGGTTGCGCTCACCGGCGACGATTGCCGCGAAGGGCTCACTGCGGTGCTCTCCTGCAAGGTGCCGGACCCGAAATTCTCTTCGCAGACCAAGGACAAGCTCGTGTCCTCCGAGGTGCGTCCCGTGGTCGAGAACATCATCAACGAGGCGCTGCAATACTGGTTGGAGGAGCATCCGGCGGAGGCGAGGGTCATCGTCGGCAAGGTGGTCGAGGCGGCGGCGGCGCGCGAGGCCGCGCGCAAGGCGCGGGAGCTCACGCGCAGGAAGGGCGCGCTCGATGTCTCTTCCCTGCCCGGCAAGCTCGCCGATTGCCAGGAGCGCGATCCGACCAAGTCCGAATTGTTCATCGTCGAGGGCGATAGCGCGGGCGGCTCCGCCAAGCAGGGCCGCGATCGCGCATTCCAGGCAGTGCTGCCGCTGCGTGGAAAAATTCTCAATGTCGAGCGCGCGCGGATGGACAAGATGCTGTCCAGCCAAGAGATCGGCACGCTTATCACCGCGCTCGGAACCGGGATCAGCGAGGAGTTCAATCCGGACAAGCTGCGCTATCACAAGATCATCATCATGACGGATGCCGACGTCGACGGCTCGCACATCCGCACACTGCTGCTGACCTTTTTCTACCGTCAGATGCGCGACATCATCGATCGCGGCCATCTCTTCATCGCCCAGCCGCCGCTCTACAAGGTCGCGCGCGGCAAGTCGGAGCAGTATCTCAAGGACGAGCGGGCGCTCGAAAACTATCTCATCGCCAGCGGCCTCGAAGAGGCGGTGCTTCGGCTGTTTTCGGGCGAGCATCGCGCCGGTGAGGATTTGAGACAGCTGGTCGAGCAGGCGCGCGCGATCCGCAACGTGCTCAATGGCCTGCATAGCCGTTACAATCGCCAGGTGGTCGAGCAGGCGGCGATCGCGGGCGTGCTCACCCCCGACATTTTCGGCGACCCGCAGAAGGCGGTGGAGGCGGCCAAATACATCGCGCGCCGCCTCGATGCGCTGTCTGAAGAGACGGAGCGCGGCTGGCGGGGCGAATTCAAGGAAGAAGGCTTCCGCTTCGAGCGCACAGTGCGCGGCGTCAAGGAGGTTGCGATCCTCGATCACGCGCTGCTCGGCTCGGCTGACGCGCGCAAGCTCGACGAGCATGCCTCGACGCTGCAGCAGACCTATCCGCGCCTGGCTACGCTCCACCGCAAGGATGAAGATATCCCGATCCACGGACCGGTCGGCTTGTTCGAAGCGGTGACCAATGCCGGGCGCAAAGGCCTCACACTCCAGCGCTACAAGGGCCTCGGCGAGATGAACCCGAATCAGCTCTGGGAGACCACGCTCGACGCGAACGCGCGTTCGCTGCTCCAGGTCAACGTGAAGGCGATCGACGAAGCCGACGACATCTTCACCAAGCTCATGGGCGACATCGTCGATCCGCGCCGCGAGTTCATCCAGGAGAACGCGCTCACCGCCAGCGTCGACGTGTGAGCGCTCTAGAGATCAATAATCAGCAGTCAGGTGTTAGAATGCGCGTCCTGACTTATAATCACTGACGTCTGACCTCTGATCTGCGTCCAGCTCGACGCCTTGCGCCGGGCCTCATCGGTTTTCTGCCAGTAGACTTCCCAGCCCTCGCTCGGACCGATGCCGTCGATGGCCGCAGGGCCGGTAATCTTCGCGGCGGCGGCGGGATCGAGCACCATCAGCGGTCTGCCGCCACGGCCGGCCTCATCGATGGCGCCGCGCAGGATGCGGCGATAGGCGCTGATCGCCTTGTCGGACTGCCCGAGATGTTCCTTGCTGCGGTCCTGGATCGGCCCCATCGACTCGCAGGCCCATTGGTCGTGCACGTTGATGTCGGTGCCCATGCCGGTGAAGGTCTCCTGCTCCTGCTCGTGCGGATCGAAGCCGTAATCGTTGTTCTTGTTCTTGCGCGGGATGTAATCGGGCAGCTCGTAGAGCTCGAGACGCTGGCGCCGCATCTCATCCTTGTTCACCGGCGCGCCGAAGCTGGTGAAGATGGCGTACCAGTAGTGCCTGTTGTCGTCGATCGGCACGTGCCATTGCGTGATCGTCATCTCGCTCGACATGGGAATGACGAAGGCGTGCGGGAATACCAGGTTGGTGACGCGCACGTGGGTATTGGCGCCGCTGATCCGGCGCAGCGTGACCACGCGCATGCCGTAGTCGGTCGACTCGATCTCGATCTGCGGGCGCGGAAATTCGCGCATGATCCGCGTCATCGGCATCTCGGAGTCGATCGATTTGTCGCGAAACAGCTTGCCGTAGCCGCGCGTCGGCTCCTCGTCGTGGAAGAAGCGATGCAGGAACGACGTATGTGCCGGGTCGATGCCCACTTCCAACGACTGCAGCCAGTTGCAGTCGATCATGCCCTTGAACGCGAAGGTGTGGGTCGCAGGCGCGGTGAAGCAGTCGAAGTGCGCAAACGCCGGCGGCGTGCCCGGCCCCATATAGGCGAACAGGATCCCGCTCTTCTCCACCACCGGATAGGCCTTGTGCCGGATATTGGCGCACATTCGGCTGCCCTCGGGCTCGGCCGGCGTCTCCAGGCACCGGCCCTCGACGTCGAACATCCAGCCGTGGAACGCGCAGCGCAATCCACCCTGTTCCAGCCGTCCGAAGGCGAGATCGGTGCCGCGGTGGGGGCAGGCGCGCTCGAGCAAGCCGTAACGGCCCTTGTCGTCCCGGAACAACACGAGGTTTTCGCCGAGAAGGCGAACGGGTTTGACCGGCCGGTTGCCCGACAGTTCGTCGAGCAGCGCCGCGGGCTGCCAGTAACACCGCATCAGTTTGCCCGCGGGCGTGCCGGGGCCGGTGCGGGTGATGAGATCATTCTGCTCGGCGCTCAACATGCCCGTTTCCCATTTCCTTCGTTCCGCGGCGTCCCGCTCGACCTTACAGGATCAAACGCAGTGTCTGCCAGCCTTCCCACCGCTTCGCCGCGACGCCGCGGTGCGAAGGGAACCGGCGCCACCGCCCGGTGTTAACGTTGCAATGGTGAAGGCGCGCAAGGAGCACGTCATGCGCGACGAGAAGGGACGCAAGGTCGAGACCGCGGTCGAGGCGCGGGCAGGATTTCTTGACCGTCCCGTGCTGGTCGTTCTGTGCGTGAGCCTGGCCCTGGGAGTGATCGTTCTGGGCGCGCTGTGGCTCGGCTTTTTCACGCCGGGCGCCTGACCCCGGCTTTACGCCGCTCAGTGCCCCGGCAACACCATCACTTTGGGCCTGGTCGGTAAGCTCGTTTTCGACACGACCAGCGAGGGGATCTCGCTCATTTCCACCGTCCAATTCTGCCGCGCCCGTTCGAGGAAGCGCTCAAGGCTGTAGGGATTGAAAAAGTGCATAGGGATCATCAGCGGCGCCTTGAGCGCCTGCAAAACTTCCATCATGCCTTCGAGATCGAGTGTCAAATTGCCGTCGACCGGGACGAGGGCAACGTCCACGCGGCCGATCTCGTTGAGCTGCTGCTGGTTGAGCGTGTGGTGCAGGTGCCCGAGGTGGGCTATGCACAGATTCGCCATCTCGAAGATGAAGATCGAGTTGCCGTGCCGCTCGGTTCCGCCGCGCCAGTCGCGGATGTTGGTCGGCACGTTGCGCACGCGCACGTCCTTGACCGTGATGTCGTGGCGCGCCGGCTGATCTGGAGTCGGCCCCCAGCCCCGCAGTACGTACTTGATGGCCGGATCGGGGTAATCGGTGAAATGGGTGGTGTGCGCGTGATTCATCGTGACGATGTCGGGCCGAACCGGGGAGCGGACATAATCGTTGTAGTCGGTTGCGATGCGCACGAGCTGAGGGCTCTCGATCAGGAACGTCGAGTGGCCGACATAGGTGAGGCGGACCTGCTCCGAGGTGAGCGCAAGGCGGAACGCAGCGGGAATGATGCGCGGAACGTCAAAGGCCACGAGGCCGGGACAATTCTGCGTCATTTCCGGCTTCGCCGGCGGCGCCTGCACTCGCTCGAACGCCGCGAGCTGCGATGAGAACAGCCCGCCGAATGCGGAGAGCGCCATTATTCGAGCAAGAGGGGCCATGCCGGGCATAGCAGCGATCCTTGCGTGTGAGCCGTCGGCCATCGCGCGTCAACGCGGGACGCCCGGAGCCCCCATTCAAGCGTCGCACAAAGTTTGCCACGGATTCGAATGCGGCGCCACGGGCGCTACAGCCGCAAGCAAACGGGCGGCGTCCGCAAACGCCGCCCGCGAGAACAGATCCGGCGATCGGTCGATCAGCGCGCTGGCATGATGAGGCCTTTTGGGGTCACCACCACCCAGCGGCCATCCTGCTTGCGGATCGCATCCACGCGACCGAGCCCGGGCACGACGTCGCCCTGATCGACCTCGATGACGCCCATGCGGCCTTCGATGAGGGCAGTCCCGCGATAAACATCGCGCACCACCCATCCTTCGACCGCCGCTGGCTTGGCCGGTTGGTTCAGCCCGCTCGCGGCCGGCACGACCGAGCCGGTGACATCCTTGGATGCGGCCTCGCCGCGCGAAAGACGCTCGAGCGTGTCGAGAGCCTTGGTGGGCTTGGCCGCCGGCTCGGCCTGACTGCGCTCGACGCGGTCGATGCGCTCGCTGATCCTGCCGAGTTGGGCGCCCGTGTTGCGGTTGGCGGAATCGATGCTGAGCTTCAGCGCCGCCAGCTCGACCCGCGCCTGCACCACGTTCTCCTTGAGCGCCTGGATTTCCTCGAGGGCCGTTCGCCCCGCCGCGACGGCGGGGATGACACCGGGCCGTGCAAGGCCGTAGGCTACCAGCGCGCCCACCATCGCGCCGAGCGCCGCCGCCAGCGCGAGCGAAGCCGCCAGCACCGTAAATCGGCTGACATAAGGCGCAGCGCTCTCCTCGGCAGGCTCCGGGGCAGCATTATCAGTGGCCGCAGCGTCTCCTCCCGATGACGGCCTAAGCTCGTCGATTTGCGGTGCGAGGTGGGGAGCCTCGATGTTCGCGAGCTCGATCTTCCCCGCCGCTATTGTGTCGGTGTTGGTTTCGGCAATCTCAATTCGCGGCGCGCTGATCGTCGCGGCCTTGGGCATCTCGACCTTGCCCGGATCGACGCCGGCCAATGCCATTTTGGGTGTTACGGTCGCATCCGGTTCGCTCACCGGCGTCGGCAGGACCGCGGCCTCGCTGGAGGACGAAGGCGTGTCCTTGATAATCTCGTGCTTACCCATGGAAGATCCTCAATGCGGCGGCGAATTGGACCCCATGGCGGTTACCAACCGGTTACCGTTTCGTTGATTGCCGCTTCGGCGCCGGACCGCTGCGGGCCGGCGAGCCATTAGATGCACAAATGCAGTTATCAGACGCCTAAGTAGCGGTGCTGTATCGCCGGCGCGGCCGCGAGCTCCGCGGAACTGCCGGTCCACACCACCTTGCCGCGCTCGATCAGATAATGGCGGTCGGCGATGCGGATCAGCGCCTCGACGTTCTTGTCGATCACCAAGATCGACTGGCCGGCGGCTTTGAGCTGGGTGAGGCATTGCCAGATCTCGGCGCGGATGAGCGGCGCAAGCCCCTCGGTCGCCTCGTCGAGGATCAAGAGCCGAGGATTGGTCATCAGCGCGCGGCCGATCGCCAGCATCTGCTGCTCACCGCCGGAGAGCTGGTTCGCCATATTCGCGGTGCGCTCGGCCAGCCGCGGAAACAGCGCGCAGACCTTGTCCAAGGTCCACGGCTTGGCCGCGCTGCTGCGATTGGCCGCGGTCGCGATCAGATTCTCGCGCGCGGTGAGGTTGGGGAAGACCTGCCGGCCCTCCGGCACCAGCCCGATCCCGAGCTTGGCGACCTGATAAGCCGACAGCCCGCGGATCTCCCTTCCGTCGAACCGGATGGACCCGGTCATGGTCGGCGTGAGACCCATGATCGAACGCACGGTCGTGGTCTTGCCCATGCCGTTGCGACCCATGAGCGTCACCATCTCGCCCGGTGCGACGGCAAGCGACATGCCGAACAGCACCTGGCTCAGGCCGTAGCAGGTCTCGATGTTCGACACCTCGAGCAGCGAGCTGTCAGCCATGACGCTGCTCCTGCTCGCCGAGATAGGCTTGCCGCACCTCGGCATTGGCCCTGATCGCCTCCGGCGTGCCGGACGCGATGATGCGGCCATAGACCAG
>JBKOXY010000381.1:0-7198 GCA_046725125.1 Pseudomonadota bacterium
CTCATGAATTTCGTCAACCTCGCCCATGGCTCGTTTGCCATGGCGGGCGGCTACATCACGCTGGTCCTCGTCAACCGTGCCGGGCTGCCGTTCTTCGCCGGGCTTCCCATCGCCTTCGTCGTCACCGCGTTCATCGGGGCGGTGTTCGAGCGCACGCTCTATGTGCACGTCTATAGCAAGAGCCACCTCGACCAGGTGCTGTTCACCATCGGCCTTGTCTTCATGTCGGTCGCCGCCGTCGACTACGTGATGGGATCGCAGCAGGTCTTCATCCAGATCCCGAGCGTGCTGCAGGGCCGCTTCGAGATCTTCGGCGTGGGCGTCGGACGCTATCGGCTGCTGATCATCGTGATCTGCGGGCTGCTCACGGTCGCCCTGCAGCTGATCCTGTCCAGCACCCGTTTCGGCAGCCGGTTGCGCGCTTCGGTCGACGACGCGCGCGTCGCCCGCGGGCTGGGGATCAACGTCAACGCGGTCTTCAGCCTGACGTTTGCGGTCGGATCGGGCCTCGCCGGGCTCGGCGGGGCGCTCGGCGCCGAGATTCTCGGCCTCGATCCGACCTTTCCGCTCAAATACATGGTCTATTTCCTGATCGTGGTGACCGTCGGCGGCACGTCGAGCATCACCGGTCCGTTCGCCGCCTCGCTGTTGATCGGCATCGCCGACGTCGCGGGCAAGTATTACGTCCCCAAATTCGGGGCGTTCGTCATCTACACCATCATGATCATCGTTCTGATCTTGCGTCCGCAGGGCCTGTTCGCCCGCGCCGCCGGCAAGTAGCGTCGAGGGCCGCCGATGCCGACCGCGCTCGTGGGAGAGGTTGCCGGCCGCCTCGCGCGGCGCGCGCGCTGGCGTCCGCTCGAATACGCCTTCTGGCTGGCGGCGCTGGCGAGCGTGTTCCTGCTGCCCGGCCGGCACCTGATCCTCACCGAGATCGCGTGGCTTGCCTTGTTCGCGCTCTCGCTCGACCTCATCCTCGGCTATGCCGGCATCATATCGCTCGGCCATGCCGCGTTTTTCGGTCTGGGGTCCTATATCGCCGCGCTCTTGGCCAAGTACGGCATCATCAACGAGCCGGTGCTCGCGCTCGTCGTGTCCGGCCTTGGCGCCGCCGTTCTCGGTTTTGCGACGAGCTTCCTCGTTCTGCGCGGCTCCGACCTCACGCGCCTGATGGTGACGCTCGGCGTCGCGCTCATCATGCGTGAGATCGCCAACCAGATTCCGGACGTCACCGGCGGTGCCGATGGACTGCAAGGCGTCATCGTGGCGCCCATTCTCGGCATGTTCCAGTTCGATATTTTCGGCCACGTGTCCTACGCCTACTGCCTGATCGTGCTGTTCGTTCTTTTCCTGCTGGCGCGGCGCGTGGTCTATTCCCCGTTCGGCCTGTCGTTGCGGGCGGTGAAGGGCAATCCGCTGCGCGCCTCCTCGATCGGCATTTCGATCAACGCGCGGCTGGTGGCGATCTACACCTTTGCCGCGTTCTACGCCGGAATCGCCGGCGCGCTGCTGGCGCAGACCACCGCCTTTGCCTCGCTCGATGTGTTTTCCTTCGAACGCTCCGCGGATCTCTTGCTCGTGCTCATCATCGGCGGCACCGGCTATCTCTACGGCGGGCTGATCGGGGCCGTGATCTTCAAGCTGATGCAGGACTGGATTGCCAATCTGACCCCGCAGTATTGGCAATTCTGGATCGGTCTCGTGCTGGTCTTGATCGTGCTGGTCGGCCGCGACCGCATCTGGCTGTGGACCGGCGGCGTGCGCGCGCTCGCCGAGCGCCTCACGCGCCGATTCGCGCCGGGCGCAGCACCCCTTCCCATCCCGCCGGGTGAAGGACGCTGACCCATGCCCGTCGTGCTCGAAACCGTAGGCTTGGAGAAGCACTTCGGCGGCATCGCCGCGGTCGCCGGCGTCTCGCTCAAGATCGAAAAGGGCGCCCGCCACGCCTTGATCGGACCCAACGGCGCCGGCAAGACCACGGTGATCAATCTGCTCACCGGCGTGCTGAGGCCTTCGGCCGGGCGCATCCTGCTCGAAGGACAGGACATCACCGCGCTCGAAGCCTACAAGCGGGTGCAGCGCGGGCTCGCGCGCACCTTTCAGATCAACCAGCTGTTTCTCGACCTCACGCCGCTCGAGACCATCGGGCTCGCGATCTCCGAACGGCTCGGCTCGGGCGCGCAATGGTGGCGTCTCGTCGGCACCAATCCTTTGGTGGTCGAGGAAATCGTCGAAATCCTCGCCCGCTTCCACCTCACCGACGTGATGTACGAGCGCACCGGCAATCTGCCTTACGGCAAGCAGCGCCTGCTCGAGATCGCGCTCGCCATCGCCTGCCGCCCGCACGTGCTGCTGCTCGACGAGCCGGCGGCGGGCGTGCCCGAAGACGAGCGCCACGAGATCCTGGCGACGGTCGCGGCGCTCCCCGCCGACGTGACCGTGCTGCTGATCGAGCACGACATGGACATCGTGTTCTCGTTCGCCGACCGCATCTCGGTGCTGGTCAACGGCGCCTTGTTCGTCGACGGTGCGCCGGACGAGGTGGCTCGCGACCCTCGCGTCAAGGCGGTCTATCTGGGAGAGTCGCTCAATGCCTGACCTCTTGACCATCGAGCGGCTGAGCGCAGGCTACGGCGAGGCGGTCGTGCTCAACGAGGTCTCGCTCACGCTCGCCGAGGGCCAATCGCTGGCGCTGCTCGGCCGCAACGGCATGGGCAAGACCACCTTGATCAATTCGATCGTGGGCGTGACGCGCTTCTTCGCCGGCAGCATCGGCCTCGATGGCCGCGACATCACGCCGCTACGGGCGGACCAGCGTGCCCACGCCGGCATCGGCTGGGTGCCGCAGGAGCGCAACATCTTCAAATCGCTCACGGTCGAGGAGAACCTCAGCGCGGTGGCCCGGTCCGGTCCATGGACCGAGGCGCGCATCTACGAGCTGTTTCCGCGGCTCGAGGAACGCCGCCGCAATCTCGGCAACCAGCTCTCGGGCGGCGAACAGCAGATGCTCGCGGTCGGCCGCGCCTTGATCCTCAATCCGCGCGTCATGCTGCTCGACGAGCCGCTGGAGGGACTCGCCCCGATCCTGGTCGAGGAGCTGTTGCTGGCGCTGCGGCGCATCATCCGCGACGAAGGCATGTCGGCGATCTTGGTCGAGCAGAACGCGCAGAAGGTGCTCGGCGTCACCGACCGGGCGGCGATCATCGAGCGCGGCGCGGTGGTCTACGAGGGGGCGAGCGCCGATCTTGCCGCCGACCGCGCGGTGCTGGAGAGCTATCTCGGCGTCACCGCCGCCGAGTCCCGCCGCAGGGGGAGACATTGACCCGGCCGGGCCGCCCTCCACGGATGATGGGATTTGTCCCACCTCGGCGGGCGGGACAATTCGCCCGTCGTTTTGTGGTTGACGACGCCGCGGCCGGCGTGCCTTTGCTCGCGGTCAATTGCCCCGAGGAGCCGGATCGATGAAGAGAACCAAACCGCCGTTCCGGGCCGACCATGTCGGCAGCTTCCTGCGCCCGGCGGCGCTCAAGGAGGCGCGCGCCAAGCGCGAAAAGGGCGCCATCAGCGCCGCCGAGCTCAAGGCGGTCGAGGACCGCGAGATCGAAAATATCATCAAGAAGCAGGAGGACCTCGGCCTGCAGCTTGCGACCGACGGCGAGTTCCGCCGCTCCTGGTGGCACTTCGACTTCCTCGGCATGCTCGACGGCGTCGAGGTTTACGAGACCGACCAGGGCATCCAGTTCCGCGGCGTGCAGACCAAGGCGCAGGGGCTGCGCATCGTGGGCAAGATCGCGTTTTCGGACCACCCGATGCTGGCGCACTTCAAGTTTCTCAAAGCCCACGCCAAGGTCACGCCGAAGATGACCATCCCCGCGCCGCCGGTGCTGCATTTCCGCCTGGCCAAGGACGGCATCAAGAAGAGCGTCTATCCCGATCTCGACGGTTTCTTCCACGATCTCGGCAATGCCTACAAGCAAGCGGTGAAGGCGTTCTACGACGCCGGTTGCCGCTATCTGCAGTTCGACGACACGGTCTGGGCCTATCTCTGCTCACAGGAGGAGCTGCGCAAAGCGCGCGAGCGGATGTCGAACGTCGATCAGCTCCAGGGCATCTATGCGCGCGTGATCAATACCGCGCTCGAAGCCAAGCCCGCCGACATGACTATCACCACCCATGTCTGCCGCGGCAATTTCCGCTCGACCTGGATTTCGGAAGGCGGCTACGAGCCGGTGGCGGAGACGCTGCTGGGCAAGGTGAACTACGACGGTTATTTTCTCGAATACGATACCGAGCGCGCCGGCGGCTTCGAGCCGCTGCGCTTCCTGCCCAAAGGCAATAAGGTCGTGGTGCTGGGCCTCGTCACCTCCAAGAGCGGCACGCTCGAGAAGAAGGACGCCGTCGAACGCCGCATCGAGGAAGCGGGCAAATTCGCTCCGATCGAGCAGTTCTGCCTCTCGCCGCAATGCGGCTTCGCCTCGACCGAGGAAGGCAATGTCTTGGCCGAGGAGGAGCAATGGGCGAAACTGCGCATGATCGTCGAACTCGGCGACAAGGTCTGGGGACGATGAGAATGCGACCTTGAACCGAGGGATCGCCAAGAATCCCAACAAGAATCCCAACAAGAATCCCAAGTCAAACATCAGCCAGCTGGAGGAACGCATGCTTGCACGACTGAAATGGCGAGGCGCCGTGGCCTCGTTCTTCGCCGCGGCCGCGGTGGCCGTGTTCTTGACGCCGGCAAAGGCCCAGGCGCCGTCCGGGGAGCCGGTCAAGATCGGCTTCTCCATGTCGTTGACTGGCCCGCTGTCGCCGAACGGCAAGCAGGCGCTGCTCGGCATGAAGATCTGGGAGGAGGAGACCAACGCCAAGGGCGGCCTGCTCGGACGCCCGGTCAAGCTCATCTACTACGACGATCAGAGTGCGGCGGGCCCAGTGCCGGGCATCTACACCAAGCTGCTCGAGGTCGACAAGGTCGATCTCGTCATCGGGCCCTACGCCACGGTTCCGGCGGCTGCGGCCATGGTGGCCGTGATACCAAAGAGCAAGGTCTTCATCATCCTGTTCGGGCTCGCTGTGAACACCGAGTTCAACTACCCGAAATTCTTCGCGATGATTCCGACGGGGCCCAACCCGAAGCCGTCCTTCACCGAGGGCTTTTTCGAAGTGGCTGCGGCGCAGAACCCGAAGCCATTGACAGCGGCGCTGATCGCCGCCGACCAGGAATTCTCCAGGAACGCCTGCGAGGGTGCGCGCGAGAATGCCAAGAAGCACGGCATCAGGATCGTATACGACAAGACCTATCCGCCGACCCAGACCGACTTCTCGCCGGTCGTCCGGGCGATCCAGGCGGTCGTTCCGGACGTCGTGTGCGTCTGCTCCTATCCGCTCGACTCGGTCGGGATTGTGCGCACCGTGAACGAGGTCGGCTACAAGCCGAAATTGATCGGCGGCGCGATGGTCGGCCTGCAGGCGACCGCGATCAAGCGGCAGCTCGGACCCTTGCTCAATGGCTGGGTCAATTACGAGACCTGGGTTCCGGCGAAGAGCATGATGTTCGAAGGCACCGAGGCGTTCCTCAAGCAGTACCAGGCGCGGGCCGGTGCCGAGGGCGTCGACCCGCTCGGCTACTATCTCGGGACCTGGGGCTACGCCTACATCCAGATCCTCGGCGAGGCGGTGCAGGCAACCAAGAGCCTCGACGACAACAAGCTTGCCGACTACATCGGCAAGACAACGTTCAAGACCATCATGGGCGACGTGAAGTTCGGCAAGGGCGGGGAGTGGGAGCAGGGCCGCATGCTGCAGGTCCAGTACCACGATATCAAGAGCGGTGACCTCGAGCAATTCCGTGGTATGGACACGCAGACCGTGCTCACGCCTTCGCAATACAAGACCGGCGACCTGATCTATCCCTACGAGAAGGCGAAGTAGGGCTCTGCGCTTTGTCCCGGATGCGGCGCTTCACCTCGAAGCGCTGCGCCCGGGACCCGTAAGGTCGGCGCGTTATGCTGCTACCCACCACCCTGGTCGGTTCCTATCCCCAGCCGGACTGGCTGATCGACCGGGCCAAGCTTTCCAAGCAAGTGCCGCGCGTGCGCGCGCACGACCTCTGGCGCGTTGATCCGCAACGGCTCGAGGCTGCGCAGGATGACGCCACGCTGCTTGCCATCCGCGATCAGGAGCGCGCCGGCCTCGACATCATCACCGACGGCGAGCAGCGCCGCGAGAGCTATTCCAACCGGTTTGCCACCGCGCTCGCGGGTATCGACCTCGACAATCCCGGCAAGACCCCCAACCGTACCGGCGGGTTTTCGACCGTGCCGCGGGTGGTGGGGCCGGTCCGGCGCAAGCATCCGGTCGAGGTGCGCGACGTGGAATTCCTGCGCGCCAACACCGGCCGGACGATCAAGATGACGGTGCCCGGGCCGTTCACCATGTCGGCGCAGTGCCAAAATGATTTCTATGACGACGAGGAGCGGCTGGCGCTCGACTACGCGGCGGCGGTCAACGCCGAGATCAAGGATCTGTTCGCGGCCGGCGCCGATATCGTGCAGATCGACGAGCCCTGGATGCAGTCGCGGCCGGACAAGGCCCGCAAATACGGGATCAAGGCGCTCGATCAGGCGCTCGCGGGCGTCGGCGGGAGAACGGCCGTGCATATCTGCTTCGGCTATGCCGCGGTGGTGAAGGACAAGCCTTCCGGCTATTCCTTCCTGGCGGAGTTCGAACGCTCGGCGGTCGATCAGGTCTCGATCGAGGCCGCGCAACCCAAGCTCGATCTTTCGGTCTTGCAACAATTGCCGTCGAAGACGATCATCCTCGGCGTGATCGATCTGTCGGACCTGACGGTCGAGGCGCCCGAAACCGTTGCCCGCCGCATCCGCAAGGCGTTGCCGTTTGCCCCGGCCGATCGGATCGTGGTGGCGCCGGATTGCGGCCTCAAATATCTTCCGCGCGAGGTCGCATTCGGGAAAATGCGCGCGATGGTCGAAGGCGCCGAGATCGTGCGCCGCGAGATCACGGGATAAAAAGCATGCCGCAAGCGATCAAAAACAGGAGCCAGCCATGCCCTACGTGACCGAAGACAACCTGACCGATGTCGCGATGGAGCGGTGGAAGGACATCCCCGATCCGCGCCTGCGGCAGATCATGCAATCGCTGATCAAGCATCTCCACGGCTTCGTGCGCGACATCGAGC
>JBKOXY010000053.1:0-2156 GCA_046725125.1 Pseudomonadota bacterium
CCGCCGGGACCGGACGATGCGAAGGTCTTGCCGGCGACATCGGCAAGCTTGCTCCCCTTCCCCGTCGCCAGCACGAGGCTGTAATCGCCGATCGGCTGCCAGGAATGCACGGCGCGGATGCTGGCGCCGGCATTGATCGACGCCAGCACGTTGAGCGTGCCGATGAGGCCGATATCGGCGTTACCGGAGAGGAGCACGCGCATGGCGTTGGCATCGCCGGTGACATGGACGTCCTCAACCTCGAGATCGCCCAACCAGCCTTTCTTCTGCGCCACGAGATAAGGCAGCGAAAACGTCGTGACCGGGCCGGGGAAGACCATCTTGATCTTGCCGGCATCCGCGGCGGGTGCGTCGAAGACGAGCAGCGCCGCGGCGATGCAAAGGCTGATGCAAAAGCTTGGGCCGAATGCGCGCAATCCAATAGGAGCGTGAGGCATGACAACTCCCTCCGGCCCGGAGGGGCGATCCTCACCGGGGATTTGGAAAAATGAGCCTTCCGGACTATTCATGCAAACAGTTTCTCGGCGATCAGCCGCACGCGCTGGGAACGGCGGCCTTTGCAATTGGAGCGCATGGCTATGCTTTGGCGCATGTGGACCTGGACCACGACTTTCGCGGTGCCTACGGCGCTCGCCACCGCAATGGGTTGCGTCAGCGCGCAGGCGCAGCTTTGGCCGCAGCGGCCGGTGCACATCATCGCGCCCTACGCCGCCGGCGGCAATTCCGATGGCATAGCGCGGATCGTCGCTCAGCGCCTCACCGATGCGTTCGGGCAGACCTTCGTGGTCGAGAACCGGCTCGGCGCTAACGGCGCCATCGCCACCGATGCGGTCGCCCGTTCGCCCGCCGACGGATATACGTTGCTGTGGGGCGCGACGCCGCCGCTCACCATCAACCCGGCGCTGACGAAGGTGAACTACGATCCGATCAAGGATTTCGCGCCCATCAGCGTGGTCGCCGTCAACGCATTCGTACTGGTGGTGAATAAGAACTTTCCGCCCAAGACCATCGCCGAGTTCATCGCGCACGTGCGCGCCCAGCCGAACAAGCTCGCTTATGCCGAGGGCAGCGCCGGCAGCCTGACGCACCTCACCATGGCGCTGTTTCTCAAGCGCGCGGGGCTGCAGATGACCAACGTCAGCTACCGCGGCAATGCGCCGGCGCTCACCGACGTGGTGGCCGGGCATCTGCCCACCATGTTCTCGAACGTTTCCGACGCCATGCCGCAGGCTGCCGCCGGCTCGATCCGACTTCTCGCCGTTTCAAGCAAAGAGCGCGCGCCGCAGCTGCCCGATGTTCCAACTGTCGCCGAATCCGGCTTTCCCGGGTTCAACGTGCTCACCTGGAACGGCCTGATGGCGCCGACGGGAACGCCCAAGGACATCGTCGACAAGATCGCCGCCGAGATCGGCCGCGCCGTCAAAGATCCGCAATTCGTCGCGCGCCTCGACCAGTATGGCGCCGATCCCCTCGGCAATACACCGGCGGAGTTCAGCGCCATGCTCGCTACCGATACCGCCTTGTGGGCGGGCACCATCCAGTCGCTCGGACTGAAGTTCTGAGATGCCGGCAACGGAACGTCCCATATTGGTTGCCGGCGGTGGGCCGGTCGGATGCATCGCCGCGCTGGCGCTGGCGCGCCAGGGTATCCCGGTGCACGTGTTGGAGGCGGAGCCCCGCGTCGACGATAGTCCGCGCGCCGCTACCACACATGCCGCGACCTTGGAAATGCTGGCCGAGCTGGGCCTTGTCGACGAGGTGATCCGCCGCGGGCTGATCGAGCCGAAGTTTCGCATCTGGGACCGGCCAAGCCGCGAGATCATCGCCGAGTTCGACTTCGGCGTGCTCAAAGACGACACCCGCTTTCCTTATGTGGTGCAATGCGAGCAGCATAAGCTCGCCAACATGGCAATCGAGCAGCTGCGCCGCCTCGCGCATGCCAGCGTGGACTTTTCGTCGCGGGTCACATCCCTGCAGCAGTTCGACGACCGCGTCGACGCGGTGGTCGAGGACGCGCGCGGCACTCGCAAGATCAGCGGATCATATTTGATCGGCGCCGATGGCGGACGTTCCACCGTACGCAAGGCGCTCGGCATAGTATTCGAAGGCTACACCCATCCCGAGCGTTTCCTGGTGTTGACCACGCCGTTCTCTTT
>JBKOXY010000132.1:0-10060 GCA_046725125.1 Pseudomonadota bacterium
CGGAATGGGGGCCGAGAGCGCGCGCAAGCGAGCGTCCCTCTTCCTGCTTGACCACCAGCAGATTGGTATCGCCGAAATCGTCACGCTGATCCCAGAACGGCACGGTCTCCCCCATGATCGCGGCCACGTGGATCACCGGAACAAGGGGAAGACCGGCGATGCAGAACGGCATCACCGCGGGAGCGTGATGGTGGCAGACCGCCATCACGTCGGGCCGCGCCTGATAGATGCAGCCGTGGATCACCCGCTCGGCGTAGAGTTGCACCGTCGGCGGCGCGACCGGCTCGGAATCGAGCGTGAACTCCAGAATGTCGGCCGCCTCGATCAGTCCCGGCGAGCGCGAGCGCGAGAGCAGATAGCGGCCTGGATCGGTCGGATGGCGCAGGCTGACATGGCCAAACGCATCGAGCACGCCCTCGTTCGCCAGCATGCGGTTGGCGAGCGCGACCTGGTAGCGGACCTCGGCGAGATCATCGGGCACGGGCGTTTCCTGCTCTGGACTGGGCGGCGGTTGTTTTCGATCCCGCCGGAGCAAAGCCGAAATGCCCGCCATTGCCAAGCCGTGCTCGCGCCCCGCCGTAGCGTAGCGCGCGCATATGGCCGCTGCGCGGGCAAGGGCAAAGACCGCCTTGCCAAGGCGCCACGATGCCAGCAGATTGCATGTAGCGCCGCCTCCAACTCGGAGAACGACCCATGACTCCTCTCGTCGCCGTCATCGCGCCCGGCATGATGGGCGCCGCCGTCGGAAAGCGGCTGGTCGATCACGGCCTCAAAGTGCTGACCTCGCTTAAAGGGCGTAGCGCCGAGACGAGCGCGCGCGCCAAGGCCGCCGGGATGGTCGCGGCGAGCGACGAGGAGATCGCCGCTACCGATTTCATCTTGTCCATCCTGCCGCCCGGCGACGCGGTGGCGCTGGCGCAGCGGTTTGCGGGAGCACTCACCGCCAGCAACAGCAAGCCGGTCTACGTCGACTGCAACGCAGTGAGCCCGCGTACGGTCGAGCGCATCGCCGCCGCGATCGCGCCGACCGGTTCGCCCTTCGTCGACGCCGGCATCATCGGCGCACCTCCCAAACCAAACGATGCCGGCCCGCGCTTTTATGCCTCCGGCCCGCATGCGCCGCGCTTTGCCGCGCTCAAGGATTTCGGGCTCGACGTCCGTGTGCTCGACGGCCCCATGAACGCGGCCTCGGCGGTGAAAATGTCCTATGCCGGCATCACCAAGGGCACGCAGGCCTTGGGCGCGGCGATGCTGCTCGCGGCGACGCGCGGGGGGACGGCGGATGCGCTGTTCGCCGAGCTGCAAGGCAGCCAGCCGCAGATGTTGGCGTGGCTCAAGCGCAGTTTGGAACTGATGCCGCCGAAGGCCTACCGCTGGATCGCGGAAATGCACGAGATCGCCGATTTCGTGGGAGAAGATCCTTCGGCGCACGAGCTTTACGTCGGCGCGGCGCATTTCTACGAGCAGATCGCGCACGATTTCGCGACCGACAAGACCGCGGTGTCAGCGCTCGAGGCGTTCCTGAACAAGGGCGCGGCGAGCTGACGGCGCCGCCGATCCCTGTAAATAACAGGAGAAAACAGAACAGCGGGGCACAACCCGGTGGTCCTCGTTTCCCCGCAAGCTCCAGGATGAAAACAGGAAATTGCCTCGACCGATGCCCGTCGGGTGGCCCGGCGTGCTCATCGATAACAGGACGAAACAGGACGGAAACAGGAAATCGACGCAACCGCACCGTGCAGCAGCGCCGTGCGGAGGCGCGCCTCGGCGTTTTTCCTACAATTGCAAGCTTTGTTCCGGCCACGAGCGTAAGTGTAAGCCGCTTCCGTCACCTCGGGGTTGACCATCCGACGCGTGTGGTCGACCGGTCGTGACGACTGCCGGTGCTGCGTACTTGCATCTCACGATGTCAAAGAGCCCGTGGGGTGGGCTGAGCGCGAGCAAAACCCATCCTACCCGCTCGCTTCGAGTCGCCTTGGAAGACGCCTCGATGCGAGCATGGCGAACTGTTTAGCACAGCTACGTGTCGTAGTCAATAGGCGTAGTCGCAATGTAGTCACCGCGGCGGGACACACGGCGGCTGCCTGTCACAGCCGCTCCTGCAGGAAGCGCATGAGGCGGGGCGCCAGGAAGCCGGAATAGCTTGCCGGCTCCTCGATCGGGTCGTTGAGCCAGTAGTGCGGCGCGCCCTGCACGATGCAGGTGCGCACGAAGAAATTGGCCTGCTTCAATTTCAGCAGGAACGCGTCGGTCTGCGCGCGGCGGTTGACGAGATCGTCCTCGGTCCCGACGCTCAAGAACACGCCGATCTGATTGTTGGCAAACGTCGCATAGTTGATGGGCGAGGCATCGAAATAGAGCCGTGGATCGTCCATCGGCGCGGCACCCATGAAATTCTCGATATTGTTCTCGCGCGGGCTCTGCAGCTGGTAGCGCTGCCACATCTCCACGAGATCGTAGACGCCGTAGACGCCGATGAGCGCCTTCACCTTGGTGCCGACCGCGACATGGGCGTCGTTGGGATAGGCGCCCTTGAAGAGCGGGCTTTCTCCCCCGAGCGCCGCCAGCGAAGCGAGGTGCGCGCCGGCCGACGCGCCCAGCAAGCCGATGCGCGCGGGATCGACCTTGATCTGGGCCGCGCTGCCGCGCACGAATTGCACGCCCGCGAGCACGTCGTTGACCGCCTGCGGAAACATCTTCTGCCCCTTCTTGGCCACGCGATAGCTGATCGCGAACAGCACGTAGCCGCGCGCGGCGAGATAGGGGCCCCAGAACTGAAAGGCGCTGCGCGCGCCCCCCTGCCAGCCGCCGCCGTGCGCGGCGACGAGCGCGGGAAACGGCCCGGCGCCAGCCGGCAGATAAAGGTCGCCGAGCAGCGAAACGCCGTCATGGGCGGCGTAGGCGACCCCGCCGCGGGTTTCGATCGATTGCGCTGCCGGCATTGCGTGTCCCTCGTGTTCGAATCTGCTCGGACAAACGCCGAAGGGGCTGCTTGCGTTTTGTCGTACTTGACGCACTACGGTGCCACACACTCGGTGCGCTCCCCTCCCCCCTGTGGGGAGGGGTTGGGGGTGGGGGTAGTGCGATTCTTCGCAGGTGGTGCCACCGAGATCTCACCGCACCACCCCCTCCCCATCCCTCCCCCACAAGGGGGGAGGGAGCAGACCGAGTTTGCCGGTCTCTATGACTCCTGCATTGGAATCACTTCTGTCCGGAATGTGATTCCGACGCGCGCGAAGAAGTCGCGCGCGCGCCACGTCACGCCCTGGCGTAGCGGCCGCGATTGAAGAAGCGATCCTTGTCGTCGTCCGAGGCGGTCTCGCGGTTCGACTTGATGGCGCCAATCTTGGCGAGCGCGGCCTTGACCGCGGGGCGCTCGTTGATGGCGTTGAACCAGCGCGCGAGATTGGGATTGTCCTCCCACTTCACGCCCTGGGCGTCGTGGTTGCGCGTCCATGGGAAGGTCGCGATGTCGGCGATGGAGTAATCCTGGCCGCCGAGATAGGGCACCTTGCCGAGCCGCGTCTCCAGCACCTCGTAGAGACGCTTTATCTCCGACGTGTAGCGCGCCATCGAATAGTCGCCGCTGCCCTTGGGCGCGAACAGCTTGAAATGGTTCCATTGGCCGAACATCGGCCCGACCCCGGTGAGCTGGATCATCAGCCATTGCAGCACGTCGTATTTCTTGGCCGCGTCCTTGGGCAGAAACTTTCCGGTCTTCTCGGCGAGGTAGATCAGGATCGCGCCGGACTCGATCACGGTATAAGGCTTGCCGCCCGGCCCGTCGTGATCGACGATCGCGGGGATCTTGTTGTTGGGGTTGATCTTCCCAAATTCCGGCTTGTACTGCTCGCCCTTCCAGACGTCGACGAAATGCTCCTTGTAGGGCAGCCCGCATTCCTCGAGCATGATGTAGATTTTCTGCACGTTGGGGCTGGTGAGCGCGTAAAGATCGATCATGGGGATTGGCCTTTGCTCTAGTGTTTTCCGCGAAGCGCACTCGCGGTTCGCCGCGGACAACGCGTCAACGCGATGAACTCGCGTTTCCGATTTAAGTCATGGACACGCGCGTCCGAGAGGCGGCAACGGTACCGAGCAGCGCTCGCCGGAGCAAGCGGCGAACTGTATGATCAAGCTTACTGGTCACGCGCATTTGTAGGGTGGGCATTGCGCTCTCGCGCTCCGCCACGCAGCTCGGCGCAATGCCCACGCGTCCTGTCCGCCCGGGCAAAATCGCCGCAGCGTCCCTTGCCATTTCTCGGCCGGCTTGCCCGCCCCACGCCCCGCGCCTTTTTCGCTATCCGAGATGGATATAGAGTGCACGACGCGGCGAGCTTAAGACCGGGAGGGCCTGCGTGAACGCGGCAGAGAAGAAGCGGTTGACCGGCCGCATCGCGGCCGAAAACATCAAGCTGATGGCCGTCCCGCGCCCGCCCCAGGGCGCGGTCGAGCGCCTCATCGCGCTCGGCGATTGCACCGGGATCATCTCGGACACGATGGACGAGCTCGGCATCCCCTCCGGCGTCATCGGCGCGTCGGCGCTCAAGCCGACCATTGCGGGCCGCACCATCGTCGGGCCGGCGCTGACCGTGCGCAACATCCTCCAACGCATCAACCCGATCGAAGGCGCGCGCCAACACGTCAACCGGATGGCGGAGTTCGAAGCGCACAATCTCGCGCAGCAAGGCGACGTGCTGGTGATTCAAGGCGTGGCCGACGTCTCGAACATGGGCGGCATCTCCGCCCAGACCGGCAAGCGCCAAGGCGAGATCGGCGCGATCGTGCAGGGCGGCGTGCGCGACATCGCCCATTCGCGCGCGCTCGATTACCCGGTGTGGGCGAGCGACATCACGCCGGTCACCGGCAAGTGGCGGATCGAGACCGTGGAGATCAACGGCCCGGTTCAGATCGGCGAGGTTCGGGTCGCGGCGGGCGACCTGGTGGTCGCCGACGACACCGGTGTCTGCTTCATTCCGCGCGACGTCGTGCTCGAAGTGCTCGACGCGGCCGAGCAGAACGCGAAGGCGGAAGCGGTGCGCTGCAAGGCGATCGACGAGGGCGTGCCGGTGCCCGACATTTCGCGCGCGACCTACGGGGAGACGTGACGCCGAAATGATGTCGCATCCAACGGCCGCACCTTATCGGCCTGTGTGACAGAAGAAACGAGATGCGATAGACTGACGTTGCTACTCAAAGGGCGCGCGTTACATGCATCGCTGAATAGCGCGCCCGGCTTGAGCCCTTTGATCGCCGCACCGGTGGATGGCTGGCATGACCTGGTCGATCATCGCTCGCGATCAGGCCACCGGACAATTCGGAATTGCCGTTGCGAGCCGTTTCTTCGCTGTGGGCGCGCTCGTTCCTCGCGTCAAATCGCGCATCGGTGCGATCGCCACGCAAGCGTTGGTCAATGCCTTTTTCGGCACCGAGGGCCTGCGACTGCTGGAACAGGGCGCGAGCGCGCCGGAGGTCGTGTCCGCGGTAACGGCCGCCGACGCGGGACGCGAGCACCGACAGGTGCATATGATGGACTCGCAGGGCCGCATCGCCGCGCATACCGGAAAAGCCTGCATCGACTGGTGCGGGCATCTTGCCGGCGACAATTTCTCGGTTGCGGGCAACATGCTCGCCGGGGCGAGGGTCATCGAAGACACGGCCGCGGCCTACGAACGCAATGCCGCGCTTCCCTTTCCGCGCCGGCTGATCGCCGCGATGAGCGCCGGCGAGGCCGCCGGCGGCGACAAGCGGGGAAAGCAATCGGCGGCGCTCGTGATTTGCGGCGACCAGGAATGGCCGGATCTCGATCTGCGCGTCGACGATCACACCGATCCCCTTGCCGAGCTCGAGCGCCTTGAAAAGGTGAGCCGCGAGCGTTTCGTGCATTTCATGCGAGTCCTGCCGAGCCGCCGCGACCGGGTCGGTGTGACCGATCGCGACGCCGTGGAAAGCGAGATCGCAAAAGCGCTAGCCGCCGAAGGTTTGTCTTGAGCACCGCTGGTCCTCTTCTCGAAATCGAGAATCTCAAGGTCATCTTTCACGACGATCGCGGGCGGACGACGCATGCGGTTGATTGCGTCGACCTGACGGTCCGGCGCGGACAGACTTTGGGCCTTGTCGGCGAATCCGGGTGCGGCAAGAGCGTCACAGCGCTGGCGATCATGCGATTGTTGCCCAAGGGCTCGGCCGAAGTGTCGGGCCGAATTCGCTTCGATCGCACCGATCTGCTCGGCCTGTCCGATCGCGAGATGTGCGACATGCGCGGCGATCGGCTGGCTATGATCTTCCAGGAGCCGATGACGTCGCTCAATCCGGTCTATTCGATCGGCGAGCAGATTGCCGAAACCCTGGTCCGCCACCGCGGCCTGTCTCGAAAAAAAGCGCGTGCGCGCACCATCGATCTGCTGCGGCTGGTGAAAATCCCATCACCCGAGCAGCGCGTCGACGACTATCCGCACCGGCTTTCCGGCGGCATGCGCCAGCGGGCAATGATCGCTCTCGCACTCGCTTGCGATCCGAAGCTCTTGATCGCCGACGAGCCCACGACGGCGCTCGACGTCACCATTCAGGCACAGATTCTCGACCTCATGCGTGACCTGAAGGCCGCCACCGATGCCGCGATCATTCTCATCACCCACGATCTCGGAGTGGTCGCCGAGGTTTGCGACGAGGTCGCAGTCATGTATGCGGGCGAGATCGTCGAGCGCGCGCCGGTCGAAGTGCTGTTCGCAGCCCCGCAGCACCCGTATACGATCGGTCTCCTCGGCTCCATGCCGCGGCTCGATTGGAGCGTCGACGAGCTCGCCGCCATCGACGGCATGGTGCCGAACATGGCCGCGCTCCCGACGGGATGCCGCTTCGCTCCGCGCTGTCCATTTGTGCGCGAGATTTGCACGCACGCTCCACCGCCGATCGTGCCGGTCGGTCCCGGACACGCATCGCGCTGCGTTCGCGCGCCGCTCGAGCAGGTTCTGTCATGAGCGCGCCTCTGCTCGAGGTCGAGGATGTCGGCCGGCAATTCGTCGCGCGTCGCTCGGTTCTCGGCCGTGCGACCGCAATCGTGACCGCCGTGGATGGGGTGAGCTTTTCGCTCGAGGCCGGCAAAACACTCGCGCTCGTCGGCGAATCCGGCTGTGGCAAATCAACCCTCGGCCGGCTGGTGCTGCGGCTGATCGAACCAACGGCAGGACGCATCCGTTTCGACGGTCGAGATGTCACGGCCCTCAAGGAGCGTGAGCTCAGGCCGCTGCGCCGCAACGCACAGCTCATCTTCCAGGACCCCTATGCCTCGCTCAATCCGCGCATGACCGTCGGGCAAATTCTCGCCGAGCCGCTTGCGTTGCACGACGTCGTCCCGCCATCGCGCCGCGCGGAGCGGATGAACGAGCTTTTGCGGCTTGTCGGCCTCGAGCCGCGCTTGACGCGCCGTTATCCGCATGAATTCTCCGGCGGCCAGCGCCAGCGCATCGCCATTGCGCGCGCGCTCGCAGTCGAGCCCAAGCTCATCGTCTGTGACGAGCCGGTTTCGGCGCTCGATGTCTCGATCCGTGCGCAGGTGCTCAATCTCCTGCGCGACCTGCAGCGGCGGCTCGGGCTGGCCTACATATTCATTTCGCACGATCTCGCGGTGGTGAAGCACATTGCCGACCGCATTGCCGTGATGCATCTCGGCCGCATCGTCGAGATCGGACCCAACGACGCTTTGTTCGCAAATCCGCGGCACCCCTACAGCCGCGCACTTCTCTCCGCCATTCCGGTGCCCGTGCCGGGCGCCAAGCGCGAACGGATCATCTTGCGCGGAGAGATGCCGAGCGCGCTGCATCCGCCAGCGGGATGCCCATTCCATACCCGATGCCCTGTCGCTGTCGCGCGCTGTGAGACCGAACGGCCGGAACTCGTCGGAGGTTCGCACGCGACCGCCTGCCACCGCGCCAGCGAGTTGCCGCCGGGAGCGAGCGTCGTTCCGCGCCGGGGTGGCCTCCCGCCGGCATTGGAGCAGCTCATGAATGCTTTTCGGCACGGGACGAATAGGCAAGCCGGCGCGGATGTTGATAAAGTTGAACAGCCGGGAGGATGAGGGGAGAGGTCCGATGAAGACGTTTCGTCTTGCGGCTGCGGCCGCGTTGCTGATCCTGTCCAGCGCTATCGCCTCCGCGCAGACGACGCTGCGGATCGGCCTCGCCGAGGATCCCGATGTTCTCGATCCGACGCTCGCGCGCACGTACGTCGGGCGCATCGTCTTTGCCTCGTTCTGCGACAAGCTGTTCGACATCGACGAGAAGCTCAACGCGGTTCCCCAGCTTGCACTCGGCTACGAGACCGCCCCCGACGGGAAGGCGGTGACGATCAAGCTGCGGCCGAACGTCAAATTTCACGACGGCGAAAAGCTCGACGCGGATGCGGCGAAATACTCGCTCGAGCGCCACATGACCATGCCCGGCTCGTTCCGCAAACCGGAGCTCGCGGCGGTCGATCGCGTGGAGGTCGTCGATCCGCTCACCATCAAAATGGAGCTGAAGACGCCGTTCGCTCCGCTGATCGCGCAGCTGACCGACCGCGCCGGCATGATGGTCTCGCCGAAGGCGGCAAGAGCGGCAGGCGACAAGTTCGGATTGGGTCCGGTCTGCGCGGGGCCGTACAAGTTCGTCGAACGCGTGCCGCAGGGTCGGATCGTCGTCGAGAAATTCGCCGATTACTGGAACAAGGACAACGTCCATATCGATCGAGTTGTCTATTTGCCGATCGTCGAGGACACGGTGCGTATCGCCAATCTCAAAAGCGGCGGCCTCGATCTGATCGAGCGGGTGCTCGCGACCGATATCAAGGATGTCCGCTCGGACCCGAAGCTCAAGCTCGCGACCGCGCTCGGCCTCGGCTATATGGGAATTGATATCAATGTCGGCAGCGGCGAGCGGGCGAAAAATCCGCTCGGCAGCTCGGCCAAGGTGCGCCAGGCGCTCGATTACGCCATCGACCGCGAGGCGCTCAATCAGGTCGTCTTCAACGGCGAATTCGTTCCGGGCAATCAATGGGTGAGCCCTGAAAATTCCTATTACCAGAAGGCCCTTCCGGTCCGCAAACGTGATGTCAACAAGGCCAAAGCGCTACTCAAGGAGGCAGGGGTCAGCGCTCCCTTCGACGTCGATTTCATGGTGGCCAAGGGCGCCGAGCCGCAGGCGGTCGCGGAGGTGATTCAAGCGATGGCGGCCGACGTCGGCATCAATATGAGGATCCGCGTGACCGAGTTCGCAACATCGCTCAAGCAAGCCGAGGCCGGCGAGTATCAGGCCTTTCTCCTCGGCTGGAGCGGCCGCACTGATCCCGACGGCAACGTTTATGCCTTCTACAAATGCAAGGCGCCGTTGGATTATCCCGGCTATTGCAACCCCGAAGTCGATAATCTGCTCGACCAATCGCGCATTCCCTCCGACATGGCGCAGCGTAAGGCGATCTATGAAAAGCTGGCCAAGATCATTCTAGAAGATGCGCCGATTCTCTACCTCTATCACCCGCGCATGCTGATCGCTCACACGACGCGGCTTGAGGGTTATCGGCAGATGGCTGACGGTCTCGTGCGCGTGGTCGGATTGAAGCTGAAATAAGCTCCCGCGCCAGGCGTGCAAACGCCATGCTGACGTTCCTCGGCAAACGGCTGTTGCAGCTCATCCCGACGTTGTTCTTCGTGTCGGTGATCATCTTTTCGCTGCAACAGCTGCTACCGGGCGACCCCGCGCTGGTCATGGCAGGGGAAGAGCGCGATCCCGAGGTGATCGAGCAGATTCGCCGGCAGTATCATCTCGATCAGCCGCTGCCAGTCCAATACGTCTATTGGGTCAAGGGCGTGCTGTCCGGCGACCTCGGCGAATCGATGCGGATCAAGCAGCCGGTTCTTTCGCTCATTCGTGAAAAGCTCCCCGTGACAATTCAGCTCGCGTCATTGGCCATCATCATCGCGCTCGTCATCGGCGTCGGTGCGGGCATCGTCTCTGCGGTGAAGAAGGACAGCATCTGGGACTATGTGGCGAACGGCTTCGCGTTATGGGGGATCTCGACGCCGAATTTC
>JBKOXY010000062.1:0-4109 GCA_046725125.1 Pseudomonadota bacterium
GGCCAACGCCGATCTCGATCGATTGGCCGCCCTTCTCAACGGTGACGGCCGCGTGACGATTCTGTGCGGCTCGGGCTGCCAAGGTGCGCACGAGCAACTGCTCGCTCTCGCCCAATGCCTGAAAGCTCCGATCGTCCATGCCCTCAAGGGCAAAGAGCACGTCGAGTGGGACAACCCCTACGACGTCGGCATGACCGGGCTGATCGGGTTTTCGTCAGGCTACTACGCCATGGTCGATTGCGACGTCCTGCTCATGCTCGGGACCGATTTTCCGTATCGGCAATTCTATCCCCGCGGCGGCGGCGTGCGGATCGCCCAAGTCGATCGACGCGGCGAAGTCATCGGGCGGCGGGCGGCGGTCGACGTAGGCGTGGTGGGTGACGTGCGCGCGACGATCGAGGCGCTGCTGCCGCGGCTGAAGGAGAAGCGCGACAGCAGCCACCTCGAGCAGGCGCGCGAGCACTATCGCAAGGCACGTAAAGGCCTCGATGAACTCGCGGTCGGTCGAGCCGGCAGGCCGCCGATCCATCCCCAGCAAGTGGCCAAAGCGATCAACGATCATGCATCCGATGACGCGGTCTTCACCTGCGACGTAGGTCTGCCGACGGTGTGGGCGGCCCGCTATCTGGCGATGAACGGCAAGCGGCGGCTGATGGGGTCGTTCTGGCACGGCTCCATGGCCAACGCGATGGCGCAGGCGATCGGCGCCAAGGCTGCGTTTCCGGGCCGCCAGGTAATCTCGCTCTCCGGAGACGGCGGATTCTCGATGCTGATGGGCGATTTCCTCACGCTTGTGGAGCACAACCTGCCGGTAAAGGTCGTCGTGTTCAACAACGGCACGCTCGGCTTCGTCGAGATCGAGCAGAAGTCGACCGGATTTCTCGATTTCGGTGTCAGCTTGAAGAATCCGAATTTCGCGGCGATGGCGGACGCCGTCGGCGTGCGCGGCATCCGCCTCGAGGACCCGGGTGAGGTCGAGAAGGGCATCGCCGAGGCGCTCGCTCACGACGGACCGGTTCTGGTCGACGCGGTCGTGAGCCGGATGGTGCTTCCCATTCCGCCCAGCATCACGGTCGAGATGGCCAAGGGCTTCACGCTCTACATGCTCAAGGCCGTGATGGGCGGCCGCGGCGACGATCTCATCGATCTCGCCAAGGCGAACCTCTGGGAGTGATAGAAGGAGCGCTTCGATGGACGGCCTGTCCCCCGACGCATATCGCGCTGCCAACAAACCGTAATGATGGAGGAGCTAAAATTCAAAGGAGGTAGAAAAATGATGCGAGCGTTCAAGCTATACACCGGACCCGACAATGCGTCGCATGTGCTGGAAGGCACGATCGATGAAAAGGATCGCACCGACGTAGTTGCCATCCATTTCAAGGAAACGCCGGCGCATTCCTCGTATGATTGGCATCCTGATCCGGAACCGCAATTCGTGATCACGCTGTCGGGGACGCTTGAATTCGCTACCCCCGACGGGGAGACGTTCATACTCCGACCGGGCGATGTGCTGGTCGCTGTGGACCATATCGGCAAAGGCCATAAATGGCGCCTGATCGACGATCAGCCGTGGCGGCGCGCATATGTGGTGCTCAAGCCTGGTGCCAAGGATTCCTTCGTGGCCAAGACCGCTAATTGAGGCGCCCGTTGAACGCCAACGACTAAAGAAGACTGCGCATGCCGACCGCAACGCCGGGAAAGACGCTGGTGCGTGGGATCGCCATCCGGCGAGGAAGCCGTGATGAGGGACTGGGCAATACTTTCTGAAATGAGTGCTAGACTGGAATGGCGACACTAGTCCGAACGGGTACATCGACCACCGTCTTTTTTAGGAGGACTCAATGGCTGCGCCGAAATCCGCCGCGAACGAAAACGAAATCTCCCGCGACCGCCTCGCGGAGCTGTTGAACGAAGACCTTTCCCGCGAATATCAGGCCATTATCGCCTACGTCGTCTATTCCCAAGTGCTCAGTGGCGCCGAATACATGGACATCGCCGCCCAGCTCGAAATCCACGCCAAACAGGAACTCGATCACGCCCTGATCATCTCGCGGCAGATCGACTATCTCGGTAAAATGCCAGCGGTTACGCCCAAGCCGGTACGCACATCGAAAAAGCCGAAAGACATGCTGCGGTACGACCTCGACAATGAAAATGAAACCATCCGCAATTACCGCGATCGCATCCGGCAATGTGAGGCGCTTGGAGAATTCGCGATGGCGGAGCAGATTCGCCAGATCCTCATGCAGGAGCAGGACCATCAAATCGATTTAGCCACTGCGCTGGGCATCGAGGTTCCGGACGTCAGCGGCGGCCCGAAAGGACGCAAGCTGGGTAAGCGTCGCTAAGGGGCGTCCCGGCACAGCGCAGAGTTGCCGCGATCTTAGGAGCCTAGCTCGCCCTGGGCCCCATTCCGTCACGCGAGCTTCAACGCCATACGGACTGCGACTGTAGTCGCGAACGCCTCGCAACGAGCGACCTTCAACTTGCCTTCAACCGCTTGAGGCTATCAAGATAATCCGCAATGCCCCGCTCCAGATCGTATTGCGGCGCGTAACCGAGCTCGGCGCGCGCGCGCGAAATATCGTAGACGCTGGAAGCGGGATAGGGCATGCCGAGGAAATTCAGCCCGGGACCGATCTCGATGTCGGCGTGCGGCAGATATTTGCGCAACACGCGCGCGACATCGTTGAGCGTGACGCCCACGCCGGTGCCGATATTGTAGACGCGGCTCTTGGGATTTTGCGCCGTGCAGGCGAGATAAATGCCATGGGCCGAATCCTTGTTGTAGATGAAGTCGTCTTTCTCGTCGCCGCCCTGCGCGAGGCGGAACGGCAGCCCGTTGGCGGGATTCTCCACGATCTGGCTGGTCACGCCCATCTTGCCGTGACGCGCGGTCTTGCCCGGCCCGTAGGTGGTGGCGAAGCGCAGCACCACCACGTCGACGTCCATATGGGCCTGGTAATAGAGGCCGACCTGCTCCGCCATCAGCTTGGCGGAGTCGTAGATGCGCTTGGGATTCTTCGGAAAATCCTCGGGCACGGGCTTGTAGGTCGGCGCGCCGTATTCGCCCAGCACGGGACCATAGACGCCCTTCGCGCTGGTATAGACCACGCGCGTGACGTCGAACGCGCGCGCGGCCTCCAGCACGTTCACCATTCCCATCACGTTGACCTGGACGCTGAGCGCGGGATTGGCCGCCGAGACCGCGCCGACGAACGCCGCGGCGTGCACGATATGCGTGACCCGGTGCCGTTTGATGACATCGAGCAGGCGCGGCATGTCGAGCACGTCCCCAAGCTCGATGTCGACCTCCTCGAGGATGTCGCGAATGAGCCATTCGTCGCGATGGCGGGCAAAGATGATGGGGCGGTGCCCTTCGCGGACGAACCTGCGGCTTGCTTCCGCCCCGATCACGCCCATCCCGCCGGTGATCAGGACTTTCATGGGCGCTCCTAACTACGGCGCTTCTCAGGCTGCGACGGACAGCGCCACACCCTCCCCGCCCCCGCTTGCGGGGGAGGGAGCAGATCGAGCTTGTCGCTTGTTCCTGAGTCCATTTCAACGCGATACCTTCGAGAGCGCCGCCGCGCTCACCGCGCGTTCGCCGCCCCCGTGATGGGGTGACCGATCCCCAATGGCACGGCGTCGATCAGCACGAACGCGACGCGGGCGCGCCGGTTGCTGCGATTGGCCCAGGCGTGGTTGGTGCCGCGCTGGACCATGACGTCGCCGGCCTTCATCTTCACCGTCGAATCGTCCATGTCCATCTCGATCTCGCCCTCGAGCACGATGACGTAATCGATGGTCTCGGTGCGGTGCATCCGCGCCTGGTTGCCCGGCGGGAAGTCGATGACAGCGAACCGCGTCCCGTTCGCCGGCGGCGCGGTGCCGATGATGCGCGCGCCCAAATCCTCGATCTGTTCCCCGACCGCGATGTCGGCCGGCGTGCGGTCGGTGGACCAGATCAGCGTCGAGACCGTGCCGGGGCTCGGATACTTGGCATTGGTGGCAGGGCCTTGCATGAGCACCTTGGCGACGTTGTTGGCGTCGTGGCCGGTCACGAAACGGCGAATGGGCGGATATTGTTCAGGCATGATCGTTATCCG
>JBKOXY010000403.1:0-7509 GCA_046725125.1 Pseudomonadota bacterium
CCGCTCGCCGAGATCACCGAGGCGGCATTCGACCGCATCGCGACCATCAACCTGCGCGGCGCCATCATGGCCTGCAAGCACGTCTTGCCGGTGATGCGCGCGCAACGCTCCGGCGTCATCATCACGATCTCGTCGGTCGCCGCCTGGGAGCAGTATCCCAACGTGGCCTACAAGGCGACCAAGGCCGCGATGATCGCGTTCACTCAGCAGATCGCTATCCAGAATGCCGAATTCGGAGTGCGCGCCAACGTCATCCTGCCAGGATTGATGGACACGCCCATGGCGGTCGATACGCGCGCCCGCGTCAGCGGGAAAAGCCGGGCCGAGGTCGCGGCCTCGCGCGATGCGCGGGTGCCGTTGCGTCACAAAATGGGTACGGCCTGGGACGTAGCAAACGCGGCCCTGTTTCTTGCGTCCGATGAGGCGAATTTCATTACCGGCGTCGCGCTCCCGGTCGATGGCGGCGCCCTGGTCCACATCAACTGAGCGGCCGCGGCGGCAAGGTCAGCGAGCTTATCGACGTGCTCAGCCGCAGCGATCGACAGCGCTGATTGATCTCACGCTTATGCGAATCGCTTGCGCGCGAGTTCGGCGCCCTTGCCGAGCGCCTCGAGCTTGCCGAAGGCGATGTCCCACCGCATCGGCGCCATGCCGCAGTTGGTGCCGGCGATGATGCTTTCCTTGGGGAGGTATTTCGTCGCTTCGCCGATAACCGCGGCCACCTCGTCGGGGGTTTCCACCTCCTCGCTCGCCACATCGATCGCGCCAACCTGCACGTCCTTGCCGTCGAGAAGCTTCAGCAGGCCGATCGGAACACGGGAATTTCGGCACTCGACAGAAACCTGAGCGATCCGGCTCTTGGCAAGCGCCGGGAAAATCTGCTCGTACTGGCGCCATTCGCTGCCGAGCGTTGCCTTCCAGTCGATGTTGGCCTTGATGCCGTAGCCGTAGCAAATGTGAACGGCGGTGGTGCAGGTCAGGCCCTCGATCGCGCGGTGCAGCGCTTCGATGCCCCACGCCTCGACCTCCCGCAGATAGACGTTGAACGCCGGCTCGTCGAACTGAATGACATCCACGCCATCGGCTTCGAGCGCACGGGCCTCGGCGTTGAGGAGATCGGCGAACGCCATCGCCATCTTCGTCCGGTCGCCGTAGTGGGCATCCGCGACCGTATCGACGATGGTCATCGGTCCCGGCAGCGTAAACTTGAGCTTGCGCTTGGTGTGGGCGCGCGCGAGCTGCGCCTCGCATGCATGCACGCGCGCCTTGAGGCGAAGCGCACCCGTGACGGTCGGCACCATCGCCTTGTAGCGGTCGGCGCGGATGCCGATCTCGACCTTGCGCGCGAAATCGATCCCGTCGACGAATTCGAGAAAGCCGTGCACGAAATGCTGGCGCGACTGCTCGCCGTCGGTGACGACGTCGATCCCGCAATCCTCCTGCAGCTTGAGCGCGAGCAGGGTCGCGTCGCGCTTGGCGTCCGCGAGTGCCGCACCGGCGGCCCGCCAGGGCGGCCACAATCGATTGGGCTCGGCGAGCCAGGCGGGCTTTGGCAGGCTTCCGGCGATGGTGGTCGCAAAGAGCGGCATGCTGGAGGCGATCTTAGCCTCAGCCCGGCCTCCAGCCATAGAGCCAATCGTAGCGCGCGAGCAGCCGCTCGCCGCCGATGGCGGTGAGCGCGAGCGTGCGCAGAAACGCCCCCGGTCCGCCCAACTGATAGACGATCCCGTTGCGGCGGGCGGCGCGTTGGGCGCGCGCGGCGCGCTCGCGCCGTTGCCGCTCGTAGCGGCGCATGGCGCCGGCGGGATCGTCGCGGGCGTCCGCCAGCCGTTGCGCGAGCACCGCTGCGTCCTCGATCGCCATGGCCGCACCCTGGGCGAGATAGGGCAGCATGGGGTGGGCCGCATCCCCCAGCAATGTGACGGCGCCCTTGCCCCAACGGGCAAGGGGTGGTCGGTCGTAGAGCGCCCATTTCTGCCAGTGCTCCGGCGCGGCAAGGATCGCGCGCGGGACCGCCGACCACATCGGCGCGCGGTAGCGGGCGAGGATTTCCGCGCGCTCGCCGGGCGCACTCCACCCAGGCTCGCGCCAGTCGTCGCGTACGATGGCAACGACGTTGATGAGGCTGCCGCCGCGGACCGGATAGTGCACGAGGTGAGCCCTGGTACCGAACCAGAGATTGACCGCCGGCGCCCGCAGTTCCGGCATCAGCGCGTCGGCGCGAGCAAGGGCGCGCCAGGCGGTGCGGCGGGCAAAGCGCGGCTCCCGCCGATGACCAAGGCGCCGGCGCAGGCTCGACCACAACCCGTCGGCCGCAATGAGCGCGACGCCGCGATCTTCGACCCGATGCTGTGCGGAGCGCGCGAAGACCGTGACGCCGTCCTCGTTGAGCGCGAAATCCTCGACCCTGGCGCCGAGATTGAGAACGATACCGGGATGGACGCGCACCGCGTCGATCAGCACGGCTTGCAAGTCGCCGCGATGGATCACCCAGTAGGGCGCGCCGTAGCGCTTCTCGGCGACCGCGCCGAGCGGCGCGCGCGCAAGCACACGCGCTGTCCGCGCGTTCATGATCCGCAGCTCTTCGGGAGCGACGACATGTCGCCGCAATTGCTCGCCGAGGCCGAGCGCAATCAAAATGCGCGATGCGTTGGGCGACAGTTGAATGCCGGCGCCGATTTCCTCGAGGCGTTGCGCCTGGTCGAATACGGTGACATGGAGTCCATGCCGCGCAATCGCCAGGGCCGCAGTCAGCCCCCCGATCCCCGCGCCGGCGACGATGACGGTGCGCGAGGACGCCACGGCTCATGTCTCCGTCGCATCAATTCCTGCCGTTAGGCGGTCGTCCCGTCCGCCAGCGCACATTCCGCCGGGCGCGCCGCATGGGGATCGAGCGTGGGATCGTAGCGGAACAGCGTCGAGCAATAGGGACAGATGATTTCGCTCGCATCGCCCATGTCGAGGAACACATGCGGGTGATCAAACGGAGCCAACTCGCCCTCGCACATGAACTCGCGCGCGCCGATCTCGATGACCGCGACGCCCGGTGTGTTGTGGAAGTGAGGAACGACCCGCTCCGCCATCTCTTCGTCCGCCTTGACCCGTCGCGATGCTGCTGCCGATCGTCGCATGATGTCGACGTGACCGTCGAGGTTACGCGCCCCGCAAGCGTGCGGCACCATAGCCAGGCTGGTTGGCGATGGCTAGGCCAATCGTCCTAATCCCCGGTCGAACTGCGATTTTTCGAAACGCGCGGCGGTTGCGTTTCCCCGCCAATTTTTCGCCGTGGTCCCTTGCCGGCGCCACCGTGTTTGACGAAATTGGGGCCGGGGGGCGCAAGAGAACGATTCCGTGACCGCAGCGCGCATCGCAGTGCCGCTCGCTCTCGCCGTTGCTTCGGCGCTCGCCGCGCTTGCCGCCGCGCCGCGCGCCTTCGAGGCGCAATTCCTGCTCGCTGCCCAGGACGATCCGGCGGCGCTCGCCGATCACGCGGTTGCGCGCTCGTTCGACGCCGCGGTTGCGACGCGTGAGATCGATGCCGCGCTCGCCGCCAACGACGCCGACCTCGCCATGAGTTTTCTTGCTCTCGCCCGCGAGCGGAATCTTCCGATCGATCCTGCGCTTGCCGACAAGGTCGAACGTGCGAATGCAAGCCTCGCCACCGCCTCGCGCTCGCTTGGGAGCTTCGCCCGCGGTCTCATTGTTGGTGAAGCCGAGGACATTTCAGGGCTCGCGGGGACGGCGGTCGGGGATCTGTTCGTGCTCGGCGATGTGCGCGATGCGCTGCGCGAGGGCACGCGGCTTGCCGCCGGCCGTGACGGCGATGAGCTCGTCCTCGGTTTGGCTTGCGTCGGTCTGGCGGTGACCGCGGGAACCTATGCGACGGTCGGCGCGGCCGCACCCGTGCGCGTGGGCCTGACGGTGGTCAAGGCGGCGCGCAAGACCGGCCGGCTCGGCGGAGCGATGGCGGCGTGGATTAACCGCGCGCTGCGCGAGGTCGTCGATTGGACGGCGCTTAAGCGTGCGATCAGCAGCGCAAGCATCGCCGAGCCCGCGGCCGCCATGCGCGGCGCGCGCGAGGCGGTCAAGGTCGAAAAGGCGCAAGAACTTGTGCGGCTCGTCGGCGACGTGGGACGCGTGCAGGCCCGTGCCGGAACGCGAGCCGCGCTCGACGGATTGAAGGTCGCCGAAGGATCGCGCGACATGTCGAGGATCGCGCGCCTCGCTGCGGCCAAGGGCGGCAAGACCCGCGCGATCCTCAAGCTCGCGGGCCGCGGCGCTATTGTCCTCACGGTGGGCACCTTCAACCTCGCGACGTGGGTGTTCTGGGCGATCGTGACCGTCTTCGGTTTCGTCTCGTCGCTCAAGCGTATGGCCGAACGGATCACCGAACGCTATTGCGTGCGTCGCAGGCTACGCCTGACCCGCAAGGGGGGAGCGAGCAGACCGAGTTTGCCGCTCGCGCTGATTCCATCTCATGCGACTGCGCTCTAGCGTCCCCGCCGTGCGGCCCGAGGACGAGGCTTTGGGCAGTGCGAACATGCAGCGCTTTCAGCACGAGGGCGTGGAAATCGCGTTTCTCGATGAAGGGGAGGGCGATCCGATCGTCCTCGTGCACGGTTTTGCTTCGACCGCCGAGGTGAATTGGGTCTATCCGGGCTGGGTTGCGACGCTGACCAACGCCGGGCGGCGCGTGATCGCGCTCGACAATCGCGGGCACGGCGCATCGAGCAAGCTCTATGATCCGGCCGCCTATCACAGCGCCCGCATGGCCGAGGACGTGCTCGCGCTGCTCGATTATCTCGATCTCGCTCGTGCCGACGTGATGGGTTACTCCATGGGGGCGCGCATCGCGGCGTTTTTGGCGCTCGCCTATCCTGCGCGCCTGCGCCGGGCCGTGTTCGGCGGGTTGGGCATTCATCTCGTCGACGGCGTTGGCTTGCCGGAGAGCATCGCGCAGGCGCTCGAGGCCCCCTCGCTCGCGGATGTCAGCGATTCCGTAGGACGCACGTTCCGCGCCTTTGCCGAGCAGACCAAATCCGACCTCGAGGCGCTCGCGGCCTGTATCCGTGGCTCGCGCCAGACCTTGACGCGCGCGGAAGTCGCAACGATTCGCGCGCCGGTGCTGGTCGCGGTTGGCACCAAAGACGTGGTTGCGGGGTCGGCGCACGATCTTGCGGCGCTGCTGCCTTCCGGCCGGGCGTTCGACATCCCCCGGCGAGATCACATGCTCGCGGTGGGGGACAAGACGTTCAAGGCGGCGGTGCTGCGCTTTCTCGCGGAGCAGCCTTGAGGACTTTGCAAGCCTCTACGGCGTGTCCGTTCGCGCGGCCCACACCGCGGTAGGCCTATTCCTTTCGCGCGCTTGATGGTTGTTAACGCATCTCCCGCTTTGGCGGCGCAGTCTCCATATACGCCTATTGCCCGGTCAAATTGTGCTAAGCTGACGTGAGGGACGAAATGTGCGGGAGACGATCATGGCCCAGCGGCAGGTGAGAGCTGGAGCGCTCGAAAAGGTCGACCCGGTATGGGCGCGCATCCGCGGCGAGGCCGAGGAGATCGCGCGTCGCGAGCCCGAACTTGCGACCTTCATCTATTCGACCATCCTGCACCACGACAGTTTGGAGGCGGCGGTCGTGCACCGCGTGGCCGCGCGGCTCGACAGCCCCGAAGTGTCGGCCGAGATGATCCGGCAGGCGTATGCCGACGCGCTCGAGGCCGAGCCTACGATCGGCGCGGCCTTCCGCGCCGATATCGTCGCAACGGTCGATCGCGACCCCGCGACCAACCGCTTCCTCGAGCCTGTGCTTTACTTCAAGGGCTTCCATGCGATCCAGACGCACCGCCTCGCCCATTGGCTGTGGGGCAGGGGCCGTAAGGATTTTGCCTATTATCTGCAGAGCCGTTCGTCGGCGGTATTCCAGACCGACATCAACCCGGCCGTGAGCATCGGGCGGGGCATCTTCCTCGATCACGCCACCGGCCTGGTGGTGGGCGAGACCGCCCTGATCGAGGACGACGTGTCTATTCTGCAAGAGGTGACGCTCGGCGGAACCGGCAAGGAGGCGGGCGATCGCCATCCAAAGATCCGCCGCGGCGTATTGATCGGCGCCGGCGCCAAAATCCTCGGCAATATCGAAATCGGCTACTGCGCGCGCATCGCAGCCGGATCGGTCGTTCTCAAGGCGGTGCCGCACAACACCACGGTCGCCGGTGTTCCGGCCAAGGTCATCGGCGAGGCCGGATGCCTAGAGCCGTCGCGCTCGATGGATCACCTGTTTCATGATGACGACGACGGCTGAGCGAAGGGGCGCGAGCGGTGGACGTTGAGGAAGTCAAGAAGCTCGACGCTTATCTCAAGCGGCTATTCGGCAACGCGCGCATCCACGTCGTGCCGACGAAAGCTGAGTCCGCCGACGTTTTTGTCGGCGAGGAACGCGTCGGGACGCTCGTTCTCGATGAGGACGAGGATGACGACGAGCGTTCCTACAATTTCGAGGTGAAGATCACCTTGGGAGATGCTTCCACCACCGGTCCGGATATCAAGCAGCTCGACGCCTACCTCAAGCGCAAATTCGACAGCGAGCGCGTCCGCGTGGTTCCGCGGCTCAGGAAGAAGGACTCGGCGGAAGTCTACGTGGGCAACGAATATATCGGAGTGTTGTTCTTCGACGAAAAGGACGCCCGCTCGTCCTATTTCGAGCTGCCGATTCTCGCGCTTGATTTGGACGAGCCGGGACTGCTCAAGGAATAGCGATCAACGAGATCAACGCGGTGGCCGCAAGCTTGCGATCAACCGATCGAGCTTGTCGGCAACCATGCGCCAATCGCGCAGCCAATCGCGCGGGAAGCGCACCACCACGTCGGCTGCGTCGATGCGCCGTTCGTAGAGACAGATACCGGGCACTGGACCGGCGCGGTTGCGGGTGCAGCGCACGAAAAAGCTTGGTGCTGGCCCATCGTAGATCAAGTCCTCACCCTGATAGGGCGTGCCGTCGCGGAATGCGACCACGGTCAGTCCTCCCGCGCCGGGTGCGGCTTCGGCGGCGGTATAGCGCGGATAGATGGTCAGCACGCGCTCGGCCGGCGCAAGCGTATCGCCGGCGGCGGCGATGGTCATGAACACGCGCGCGAATGCTTGCGACGTTTCAGGCACGGTGCCGGGCGCCGCCTGCTGCTGCTTTGCGTTCGGATCGGGCGGCTCGAGCGAAGGCCATAGAAAAGCAAGATCGACGCGCCCCTGCGCGCCCGGCCGGCGCTGCACCGGCACGCGAATGGCAGCCGGCGGCAGATTGAAGGCGACCCCCGCGACCGTGATCGGCAGCGCCGGGGCATCGAGGCGCGGCGTCGGCCAGCGCGGCCACAGCACATAGCCGATATAGACGAACGCCGAGACCGCGACCGCCGCGAGTACGACGAGCGGCAGCAAGAGCTGACCGCTCTTCTCGCGCCGACGACGGCGCAAATGCCGGCCGCGCTCCTGGCTGACGTGAACCGTGGTCATGAGCG
>JBKOXY010000341.1:0-2867 GCA_046725125.1 Pseudomonadota bacterium
CACCACGCCGATGAGCGTGATCAGGATCACCGCCATGAACATGGCGGCGGTGTCGAGCGTGACCTGCACCTGCAGCATGAGGTAGCCGAGACCGCGGTCGGAGCCGAGGAACTCGCCGACGATGGCGCCGGCGACCGCGAGGATTGCGGCGACCTTCATGCCGGAGAAGACGTAGGGCAGCGCGCCGGGAAGCTGAATCTTGGTGAAGAGCTGCCAGCGCGAGCCCCGTAGCGTGTGCACGAGATCGAGCAGGTCCGGCTCGACTTCGCGCAGGCCGCGCGCGGTGGTGAGCACGATGGGAAAGAAGCAGATGGCGAACGCCATCATGGCGTTTGGCCCGATGCCGTATTTGAACCACACGATGATCAGCGGCCCGAGCGCGACTTTCGGGATCATGTTGAGGCTGACGAGCAGCGGCATCACCGCCATTTCCAGCCAGCGAAACCAGGAGAACAGGAGCGCCGCGCCGATGCCGAAGACGACGGCGAGGATGTAGCCGCCGAAAATCTCGATCGTCGTCACCGCGATGTTTTCGGGCCAGCGATAGTTCGGCACCAAGAGCGCGTGAACCGTGTCGTAGGGCGAGGGCATGACGAATTTCGGCACCTCGCCGAGCTTGACGAAGAGATACCACGCCGCGATCAGCCCGAGATGGCTCGCCACCGCCAGCGCATAGCGCTGCAGCGCCTGTGGATGTCCTCCCAACGCCTCCTCCCTTACGTCGTCAGACCCTCGCCGGCATCGTAGGGCAAGCGGGCGGTTGGAGCCAGTTGACGCGGGCGATATCCGCTCGTCCCCGCGAGAGTGCATGGGTCATGCGCGGGCTCGACCCGCGCATCCATCGCCTTCGCAAGAAGTCTTTACGAAGAAGGATGGATTGCCGGGTCAAGCCCGGCAATGACGACCTTCAGTTTGGCGCCCATGCTCAGGAGAGCCAGCGCGCTAAATTCGCGCGCACGAAGGCGTCGTCGTTGAGGTGCGGATAGGCCGCGCAGACGCGGTCGATCTCCTGCTTCTGTCCGGGTCCCAGCGTCTCGCTCGGGTCGAGGCACCAGATGCCTTCGAGCAGTCCTTGCCGGCGCAGGATTTCGTGGCAGCCGGCGATCACGCCATGGAAGTCGTTGGCCGCGTCGAAGATCGCCGCGTTGCAGTCGGTCACCTGGGCGTCGAGCGCGAGCAGCTCGGCGGGCGCCTCGTTCGCCGCGACCGCCGCGTGGATGCGCTCCAACAGCTCGACCGCCCGCTTGACCCACACGCTCCAATGGCCGAGCAGCCCGCCCTTGATGCTCACGGTGCGCTCGCGGCCATTCGCCACCACGGTGAAGGGGCTGACGAGGTCGAGGATGATGTGATCGTCGTTGCCGGTATAGAGCGTGACGCGCTCGGCGGCGTCCGCTTCCACGACGCCGCGCACCACGTCAAGCGTGCGGTAGCGATTGAACGGCGCGACCTTGATGGCGACCACGTTCTCGATCGCCGCGAAGCGACGCCAGAACGAGACCGGCAGCACGAGCCCGCCGACCGCGGGCTGCAGGTAAAAGCCGACGAGCGGAATTTCGCGCGCGACCGTCTGCGTGTGCGCAATCAGCTCGTCTTCGCTCGCGCTCTTGAGCGCGGCGAGCGAAAGGAGCCCGGCGTGATAACCGAGCCCGCGCGCGACCTGCGCCTCGTTGACCGCCTGCGCCGTGCGGCCGACGAGCCCCGCGATCATGATCGCAGGCGCGCGCGCCCATTCCTCGGCGCTGCGCATGGCGAGCTCCAGCACCGGCTCGAACAGGGCGGCCTCGCGGATCGCGAACTGGGTGGTGTGGACGCCGACCGCGAGCCCGCCCGCGCCGGCGTCGAGATAGTAGCGCGTGAGCGCGCGCTGGCGGCGGGCGTCGAGCTTGCGATCGACGTTGAGCGCGAGCGGATGTGCCGGGATCACCACGCCCTTGCGCAACGCGGCGAGCACTTGCGGCGGCCAATCCTGCCAGTGCGACGTCATGGACTCGTCTCTCGCGCGTCCCCGGATTGCATTGCGAATGACAACGACGTTATAACATTCGCCGCGCGTGGAGAACGACGCGCCAATCCTTAAGCCCATTTTTGGAGTCCGGTATGAAGATCATCGCGAAAGCCGCGCTCGCGACGCTCGTTGCGCTTGGCGCATCGCAAGCCGCGGCGCAGAAGATCACCTTCACGCTCAACTGGGTCGCCGGCGGCGATCACGCGCCGTATTTCTATGCCCAGAAGATGGGCCTCTACAAACAAGCCGGCCTCGACGTCGACTTCGAGACCGGGCGCGGCTCGGCGGCCTCGGCGCAGAAGGTGGGCGCGGGTCAATCCCAGCTCGGCCTCTCCGACATGGCGGGCGTGCTCCTCTTCCGCGGCAAGGGTGTCGACGCCGTGGGCGTGATGAACGTCTACGCCAACTCGCCGCAGGGACTCTATTGGCTCAAGAGCTCCGGCATCCGCAGCGTCAACGATCTCGCCGGCAAGAAGATCGGCAATCCCGCGGGCGACGGCGCGCGCACGATGTGGCCGGCGCTGGCGAAGAAGGTCGGCGTCGATCCGAACTCGGTGACCTGGGTCAACATCGACGCCAACGCTAAGCTCGGCGCGCTCAAATCCAGGACCGTCGATGCGACCACGTCGTTCTTCAATCTGCACCACGTGTTCGCGCGCGAGCTTGGAAGCGACATGGGCTTTCTCGCCTGGAAGGACGCGGGCGTGAACCCCTACGGCAACTCCATCATCGCCAACGGCGCTTGGCTCAAGGCCAACCGGGACAAGGCCGACAAGTTCGTGAAGATCACGCAGAAGGCGTTCGCGGACTGCGCCAAGACGCCGGAGCCCTGCATCCAGGCGCTGGTCGAGGCCAACGG
>JBKOXY010000433.1:0-3474 GCA_046725125.1 Pseudomonadota bacterium
GAGTATCGAATTGAGCAGCAGGCAGGTGAAATGCGTGATCGAGCCAACACCGGCATGCGCCATGTTCAACTTCTCGGCGTTCGCTCTCACATAGGTTGCGAATTCCTTCAGGTCGTTTGCCGGAAGATCCTTTTTCCCCACCACCAGGACCGGAAGACCGGCGACCATGCCGATCGGCGCAAAATCGACCTCCGGATTGTAGGCAAGGCTGGGGTAGAGCGCCACCGAAGCGGCGTGCGTTCCCATATTGCCCAATTCAACGGTGTATCCATCGGGGTTTGCGCGCATCGCACGCGTCGAGCCGGTGGTGCCGCCCGCCCCGACGACGTTCTCGACGATGAACTGCTGGCCGAGCGTGCGCGACATGTGCTCGCCGAGGATGCGGGCAATCACGTCGGTCGTTCCGCCGGCGGAGAACGGCACGATGATCGTGACCAGCCGCGACGGATAGCTTTGCGCCCTTGTGATCCGTGACATTGCTGGCAGCGCAGCAGCGCCAACGGCCAGATGCAGAAATCGTCGCCGGGCAGGTTTCACGATCGTCCCCTCGGGTGGCGCGCAGCCACGGTTGCGTTGTCAAAAGCTACCTCATGCCGCGCTGCGGCGAAACAGGGTGACGGTCGCCATGGCACGAAACGGATCCGGCGAGACGTCTGCTACTTGTCCGCCTTCGGAGGCAACGCGCGCATCCACCAGTGATCGGCAGACAATCGCGATTTAAGGGTGCACGGCCTAATGCCCTTCGAAGCTGATGAGCGTGCGCACCGGCACGTCGAGCTTGCGCAGCCTGGCGGCGCCGCCGAGGTCGGGCAGATCGATGATGAAGCAGGCCGCGAGCACCTGCGCGCCCAACTGGCGTAGGAGCTTGACCGCGCCCTCCGCCGTGCCGCCGGTGGCGATCAGATCGTCGACCAGGATAACGCGGTCGCCCTTCTCCGCCGCGTCCTCGTGCATCTCCATCTCGTCGAGGCCGTATTCCAGCGAATAGGCGATCGACACCCGCTTGTGCGGCAGCTTGCCCTTCTTTCGGATCGGCACGAAGCCGGCCGAGACCTGGTGCGCCACCGCCCCGCCGAGGATGAAGCCGCGCGCCTCGATGCCGGCGACCTTGTCGATCTTCATCCCCGCCCAGGGCTGAACCAGTTCGTCGACCGCGCGGCGGAACGCGCGCGCGTTGCCGAGCAGCGTGGTGATGTCGCGGAACATGATCCCGGGCTTGGGATAGTCCGGAATGGTGCGGATCGAGTCCTTGAGATCGTGCTCGAATTGGGGGCTGACCATGAGCGTCTCGCCTCGAAACGGGTTTGCAGGCTAGTGTCCCGGTTGGCCCCACTCTGGCGAACCCTGGGGCGGCGCGCAACCAGAGACGGGAGATGCCGCGATCAACCGAGTCACAGGCGCCGATGGTACCGATCATCGGGGGCGGGCCCGCGGGCATGTCCTGCGCGCTGTGGCTGCACAATTACGGCCTCAAGCCCGTGATCATCGAGCAGGCGGATGCGCTCGGCGGCATGGCGCGCCTGAGCCCCTACCCCAACGCGTGGCTGCTCGGTGAGCGCGGCAAGAGCGCACGTGAGAACGCCGCCGAGTTCGCCGCCCACATGCGCGAGCTCGCGATCGAGACCTGGCTCGGCGCCAGGCCGCAGCGCTTGCGGCGCGAGCACGACGAGCGATTTCGGCTCGACGTGGCAGGCACGCCGGCGGCGCGATCGTCGTCGGGCGCGGCCATCGTGATCGCGACCGGCACGAGATTCGCGGGCGAGGAGTGGCTCGATCGCGTCGAGAACGCGCGGCGCGTTGCGGCGGCGGGCCGCCTCCATCTCGGCGCAGCCGCGGTCGGCGAGCCGGGCGTCGATTTGGGCTCGCGCGTCGCCGTGATCGGCGGCGGCGACAACGCCTTCGAGATATCGCGCATGCTGGCCGAGAAGGGCGTGCGCGTGACCGTCGTCATGCGCGCGAAGGCGCCGCGGGCGCAACCGCTCCTCATCGAGCGCCTGCAACCACATCAGGCCGCGGGAATGGCAAGGGTGATGACGGAGCGCACGGTCGCGGCGCTCGACGACGCCGGATCCGCAGTCCGCGTCCACTTGGAGGGCGGCGGCGAGATCGAGGCCGACCATGTGGTTCTGCTGTTCGGCTATCGGCCGAATACCAACGAACCCTGGCTCGCCGAGCTTGCGCTCGCGACCGACGCGCTCGGCTATCTCGCGGTCGACGGCAACATGGAGACGTCCTGCCGCGGCGTGTTCGCGGTGGGCGACGTCTCCAATCCCGCGCATCCATGCATCGCGACCGCGATCGGGAGCGGAACGGTTGCCGCGCGCGCGATCGAAAAGCGGTTGGCGCGCGAGCGCGCAACGGCGTCGTGACGGCCGAAACATGATTGTGACAGAACACGAGTGATTCTAGCGGCCATTCGCGCTGAACCACCAACCGTCATTGCCGGGCTTGACCCGGCAATCCATCCTGCTCGCAAAAATCTTGCGAAGAGGATGGACCCGCGGGTCAAGCCCGCGGGTGACGCGGAGGAAGCGCGGAGCTCGAGTGCGTCCGCTCGCGCGGTTTCGATACGCGGCAAGCGGTCATCAGCGCTTCGTCCTCAGCACCCGCCCCGCCACCGCGTCGAGCTTCTTCAAAAGCTTTTTGTCGCGCGCCTCCGGCGCGGTGATCAGCGCGGTGTCGAGCGCGCGATCCGAACCGATGGGACAGGGCTCGTGCTCGCGCGGAAAGTCGCGGGCGAGCCGCGCCACCAGCGCCTTGGCCTTCTCCGCGTTGGCGGTGAGCACGCCGATGATGTCCTGCACCGTCACCGCATCGTGGTCGGGATGCCAGCAGTCGAAATCGGTGACCATGGCGACGGTCGCGTAGCAGAGCTCCGCCTCGCGCGCGAGCTTGGCCTCCGGCAGATTGGTCATGCCGATCACGGAATAGCCCAGGCCCCTGTAGGTCAAGCTCTCGGCGTAGGTGGAGAACTGGGGCCCTTCCATGCACACATAGGTGCCGCCGCGCACGATCGTGATCCCTTCGCGGGCGGCGGCGGCGGCGATACGGTCCTGCAACAGCGGCGACACCGGATGCGCCATCGACACGTGGGCGACGCAGCCTTTGCCGAAGAACGAGCCTTGCCGGTTGAAGGTGCGATCGACGAACTGGTCGACCAGCACGAAGGTGCCGGGCGGCAGTTCTTCCTTGTACGAGCCGCAGGCGGAGAGCGAGACGAGGTCGGTCACGCCGGCGCGCTTGAGCACGTCGATATTGGCGCGGTAGTTGATGTCGGACGGCGAGAGGCGATGCCCCTTGTCGTGGCGCGACAGAAACACCACCGGCGTGCCCGCGATCTCGCCCACGCGCAGCGGCGCCGACGGCTCGCCCCACGGACTCTTGATCGCCCGCTGCCGCACCTTCTCAAGCCCCGGCAGGTCGTAGATGCCGGAGCCGCCGATAATGCCGAGCACGGCTTTGGTCATGAAGTTC
>JBKOXY010000437.1:0-2865 GCA_046725125.1 Pseudomonadota bacterium
TGGCTTTGATCTGGCAAGGCGCCAGCGCCATTCATGTGGGGGTGACGGCGTCATAATAGCGTCTCGCAGGGGTCGTAAGCATCGGCCGCTCGACGCTGGTGCGCGAGCTCGGAGCGCGCCCATGGCTAAAATCAGCGCAGCCGCGATCGTCGCCGTCAGCGTCGTCCTGTGTTCGGCGGCCGTCGCGTTCGACCTGCAGGGTCATCGCGGCGCACGCGGCTTGGCGCCGGAAAACACGCTCCCAGCCTTCACCATGGCGTTGTCGATCGGCGTGACGACGCTCGAGCTCGATCTCGCCATGACCAGGGATGGGATTCTCGTCGTCAGCCACGACAGCCGTCTTAACCCCGACCAAACCCGCGCCTCGGACGGCAAGTTTCTCGACGCCGAGGGGCCCGCGATCCGTTCGCTCACATTGGCAGAGCTGCAGCGCTATGACGTAGGACGCTTGAAGCCGGGAACGGCCTACGCCGCGGCCTTTCCGGAGCAGCGGGGAATGGATGGCATCCGCATACCGACATTGATGGAGGTATTCGACCTGGCACGGCAGGCGAAGGCCGACCATGTCCGCTTCAATATTGAAACCAAATTGACGCCGACGTCGGGCGCCGACACGCCGGACCCGGAGACGTTTGCCGCTGCCGTGGTGCGGGCGGTGCGCGAGGCGGGACTGAGCGCACGGGTCAGCATTCAATCCTTCGATTGGCGCACGCTCGTGATCGCGCGCCGCATCGCGCCGGAGATCGAGCGCGTCTGCCTGAGCATCGATGGAGGCAGCGGCGACACCCTGCAGCGCGGGCGGCCGGGCGCGTCGCCATGGACGGCGGGACTGGACATCGATGATTTTGCCGGCTCAGTGCCACGGCTGGTGGCCGCGGCCGGCTGTTCGGTGTGGTCGCCCAACCATCGCGACGTGACCGCGGCGTCGCTTGCCGAAGCAAAGGCGCTCGGGCTCAAGGTCATCCCCTGGACCGTCAACGAGCGTTCCGACATGGAGCGCCTGATCCAGATGGGCGTCGCCGGCATCATTACGGACTATCCGAACCGCCTGCGCGCGGTGATGGCGGAGAAGGACATCCCGCTGCCGCAAGCCATTGCGACCCGCTGAGGCCCCGCTTTCGCAGGCTAATCGCCGGCTACGAAATGAATCCCCCCTGGTTCCATTTCGGGAACTGCGGCTCCGAGGCTGGTTCCTCGTCAGGGGTTGGACTTACAATCTTCACAAACGTCTTGAATGTAGGACAAGGGAGCGGCGCTTTGTTCGTCTCGAGCGCCAGCAGTGCCTGCAGGGGCGGAAATAGGGAGGGCGAGATGCCCTCATTCAGCAACGTCAAATATGTCTACGATCCCGAAACCCTGAAAATGATGGGTGCTGCATTCGATACTGCCTGCCAGTCATTCCCTCCAGATCTGAAAGATCATGAGAGGGTGAGGAGGAAACTGGCGTTGCTCATCCTTCGACACATGGATCGGGGAGAGCGTGATGCAACGCGCCTTAGGGACCGAGCGTTGCTCGATTTCACGAGATAGTCCGCTCGTGCTTGAGCAGCGGTAGAGCCACCTGTCATGATGCGCATTGCTGCATTATTGATTTTCGGTGCGCTGCTCAGCGCTTGTTCGGGCAGCAGCAGAGTTGAAGACATCGTCCCGGGGTGGGCAAACACGCCGCCGGGGCGGCCAGCCATGCAGTACGCGGCACCCACGAACCATGCACCCAAGAACCATTTAGAGGGCCGCGGCACTCTTGAGGCGGAGCGACGCAGCAAACCTGTGGCAGAACCGCAAGAGGCAAAGAAAGCTGAGGTTCAAAGCCCTTCCGAAGAGTAAAGCCCTCAGGTTCGGTGCCGGCATTTGCGCCCGGTGCCGGGTCCACCATGGGCCCGCTGCAACAGGCGACCGCTAGGACCCGACCCGATCCTGTCGCGGATTGATCGCAAGGCCTGCCGTTCGTAAGCTAAGCGCGGCAGGCCGAACATGACGCCCTACGAGATCGATCTCGACCGCAACCCCGCGAACTTCCAGCCGCTCACCCCGCTCACCTTCCTGGAGCGGGCGGCCGCCGTGTTTTCCGACCACACCGCCATCGTTCATGGACCGCTGCGGCGCAGCTACGCCGAATTCTACGCGCGTGCGCGCCGGCTTGCGTCTGCGCTGGCGAAGCGCGGCATCAAGCGCGGCGATACGGTCTCGGTCTTGCTCGCCAACGCGCCCGCGATGCTCGAATGCCACTACGGCGTGCCGATGGCCGCCGCGGTGCTCAACACCATCAACACGCGGCTCGACGCCGCCACCGTCGCTTTCCAGCTCGACCACGCCGAAGCGAAGGTGCTGATCGCGGACCGCGAGTTCTCGAAGCTTGCGAAGGAGGCGCTCGCACTGGCCAAAGGCAAGCCGCTCGTCGTCGATTACGACGATCCCGAGTTCACCGGCCCGGGCGAGCGGCTGGGCGGTATCGACTACGAGGATTTTCTCGCGGCGGGTGATGCCGACTTCGCCTGGAAAATGCCCGACGACGAATGGGACGCGATCTCGCTCAACTATACCTCCGGCACCACCGGCGATCCCAAGGGCGTGGTCTATCACCACCGCGGCGCTTATCTCCTCGCCATCGGCAACGTGCTCACCGGCAGCATGGACAAGCACAGCGTCTATCTCTGGACGCTGCCGATGTTCCACTGCAACGGCTGGTGCTTCCCGTGGACGATTTCGGTGGTCGCCGGCACCCATGTGTGCCTGCGCCAGGTGCGCGCGCCGGCGATGTACGACGCCATCGCCCGCCACAAGGTCACGCATCTCTGCGGCGCGCCGATCGTGATGGCGACGCTGCTCAATGCGCCGGCCGACGAGAAGAAGCCGCTGCCGCAC
>JBKOXY010000022.1:0-6851 GCA_046725125.1 Pseudomonadota bacterium
GCGCCGCAGCAGCCACGTAGAATGAAAATGCCGGCTGCGGCAGCGAGACGAAGGCGCCGATGAGCTGCCACAAGAAAATTCCCGCGCCCCGGTCCAGGCCCTCTTCGCCGATGTAGCCGCCGAGGAATCCGAACACCTTCGCGCCGGCGCCGATATAAGGCAGATAGAGCGCGGCGACGGTGGCGACAAAGGCGAGGGGGAGGCGCCAGTCCCAACGCTTATAGAGGGCGGGACTGGTCACGACGGGAAAGTACTTGACCAGTGCGCCGGCAGCGAGCGCGACGCCGGCAAGGATCGGAGAGCGCCGTTCCATGGCCAGGAAAGCCAGCAACAGGAAGGCAATGGCCACGATGTCGACATGGCCGCTGCGGGCGAACTCCCACAACGGCAAGGGGTGCCAGGCGTAGAGCAGGATTCGCGACCGCGGCAGGCCGCGCAGCGCCAGCAATTGCAGCATCGTCCAGATCGCCAGCCCTTCGAACGCCAGCATCGCGGTCTTCATTGCGATCGGCGCCTCGGATATGCGCGTGATCAGATAGAAGACGAGCTGCGCGGCCGGCGGGTAGATCGTCGGCGCATAGTCGGCACGATTGATGAAGGGATAAATCGCGCCGTCGCGCAGGCCCGACAGCGCCGCGTCGCTCGGCACATTAAGATATGGATTGATGCCGGCGGCTTGCACGCGGCCGTCCCAGACATAGCGGAAGAGGTCGGTCGAAACCGGCGTTCCGGGCAGGAGCAGGCAACGCATGGCAACGCCGACGATGAGAATGGTCGCGAGCGCGCGGCCGCTCCCTGCGCTCTCCGGCCTTCCCCAGACCACGAGCCATGTCGCGATGGCGTAAGGCACGCATTGGAGCAGAAGAAAGACGCCGACTTTAGGGTCATCGAAGTGCGTAATCCCGATTGCGCCGGCGGCCGAAAGGGCCATGAGGCACCCCGCAAGGGCCAACAGCGGCCAATCGAGTCCCGTGATCCGCTTCACTCCGCGGCCCTCCGCAACGCGTTGAGGCTGAGACGGTCTTTGAGGTCCGAAGACTCGACCAGCGATTGGATCAGCGCGCGCGTGTGCTGCGCGCGAGAGGGACAAAGATCCGGCGCGAAGGATTGGCCATCGAACAGTTCCACCCGCAGCATTTTCAATCCCGCGATGTCGTCGACGTCATACCATGTCGGCAGAATATGCACGGGCAGATCCAATTCGGCGGCACGCTCGAGCGTTTGCTGCGCCACGCGGTCCGTGCTCCACGCAATATTCTGGAAGAGACGATGATGTTGCGCCTTCAAGCCGAGCAAGTAGTAACCGCCGTCGAGGGCGGGCCCGAACGCCGCCCGGTCGCCGGGTCGCGCAAGCGCGTGGGCGGTCTCGACCAGAAGCGACGTGGGCAGCGTGGGGCTGTCAGAATTGAGCACCACCGCGGCGCGATGGCCGCGTTCCAGGAGTTGCGCAATTGTGTAATCGAGGCATTCGCCCAGAGTGGGGTAGCAAGCCTCGATCAGGGCGATCTCGCGCGGCAGATTTTCCTGAAAAAAGGGCCGCGCGCGAGCCGGACCGTACGCAATATAGCCGGCGATCGAGGCGTGAGCGGAGGCGGCGAGAATGTTATCGGCGATATCGCGCAGGAATGCCGTGTTGCATTGCGCCGCTTCTTCGAACGTCAGAGGAGGGACCAAGCGGGTCTTGGTGCTTCCCGCGGTCGACGCCTTGGCCATCACGGCGATCCCGCAGGTCGGGACTGCGGCATTGTCGATCTCAGCGACGGCGGTTCGCATGACCCCTCCCAGCTGCGCGACCCGCCACGCTATCCTCGGTTGGTGTGGCGGGATAGGAAAAAGCAATTCATGCCGCGTGGCCAGTCTGCCGATTGGGGCAAAGGGTGGCAGCGGCGGTCCGCTCACGGATTCGTGAACGCGAGTTCGTGCAGTTGGTTCCACTGCTTACGTAGTTCGAGGCAACGCCGCGCGGGTAGGGAAGTGACGCAGCCATCAAATCTCGCCCGTGTAAATGCGGCCAAATTTCCGCCTTGCCACGGTTGAAGGCGCGGCATTGCCGGTGGATGGCGGTTGGACCGCACATTAGAGTCCGCTAGGACGGTATCCGGTTGGTGGTGTGGAATAGCGCGCACGCAAGCGCAGTACGGGAGGCAAAGATGTTGGAAGTCTCGAAATCCCGGCGCATCGCGGATGCACAAGAACGGCCCGCATCGGAAGCCAGTCCCGCGCAGCGACTCCAGGTCGTCCTCGTGTTCCAAGGCGGCGGTGCGCTCGGCGCCTACCAGGCAGGTGTCTATCAGGCGCTCCACGAAGGCGGGATCGAGCCGGACTGGATCATTGGCACCTCGATCGGGGCCATCAACGCCAGCCTGATCGCCGGCAACGAGCCCGAGCATCGCCTCGACCGGCTGGAGGAATTCTGGCGCCGGATGAAGCGCAAGGAATTCTGGGGCCTGGCGAACTGGCCGGGGCTCGCCGACACGACGTCCTATTGGTCGACCCTGCTCGGCGGCATCCCGGGATTCTTCGAACCCAATCCGTTGGCTTTTCTCGGGGCGCACTATCCGCTCGGACGGGACAACGCCGGCTTCTACTCGACCGCGCCGCTCGCGAAGACGCTCACCGAGTTGGTCGACTTTGCGCTCATTCCGCGCTGCACGCCGCGCCTGACGGTCGGCGCCGCGCATGTGCGCACGAGCGAGATGCGCTACTTCGATAGTCGCGAGACCGCGATTACGGCTCAGCATATCATGGCGTCAGGCGCGCTGCCGCCGGCTTTTCCGGCCGTACGCATCGATGGCGACCTCTATTGGGATGGCGGGATTCTGTCCAACACGCCGACCGAGGCGATCTTCGACGACAACCCGCGCCGGGACTCCCTCATCTTCGCCGTGCACATGTGGAATCCGATGGGACCGGAGCCGGAGAGCGTCTGGGAGGTGCTCCACCGCCACAAGGACATTCAATATTCGAGCCGGGTCGCGAGTCATATTGCGAGACAACGTCAGATCCACAAGCTGCGCCACGTGGTCTCGGAACTGGTCAAATTGATGCCCGAAGACGCCTGCAATCGCCCGCTCGTCAAGGACCTGGCCGAATATGGCTGCCTGACGCGCATGCACGTCGTGCAACTCCTCGCGCCTCGCCTGGATAACGAAAACCACACCAAGGACATCGATTTCAGCGCGGCTGGGATTCGCCTGCGCTGGGAGGCGGGCTATGCCGATACGATCCGTGCGCTGCGACGGGAGCCGTGGAACGACGCATGCGATCCGCTTGAAGGCGTCATCCTGCACGCGCCGGATCCCGACGTCGCGCCTGCGGCGCAATGATAGCTTCCGGACTCCCGGCGCCTCACCGCACCGACTTGGCCCGACGCCTTGATCTCCGAGAACGGATCTCGGCGCGTTTCTTAGCGCAAGCCCTGCACTTGCAACCCATGGCCTTGATGAAGGAGTCGAAATAATCGCGGCCATAGTGATACGTGATCTCGTCACCGGGCTTGATATTCTTGATCGCACGGATCTTGATCACATGTTTCACGAAATAGGCTTCCGCATTCGGTCGGCACGAATGGTTGATGTAGCGCGCGCGGTTCCTGCGGTTGGAGCCGTCGATGGTCCAGCGCGTGTTGACCTCGAACAGGTAGCGGGTATCGAGCTCGTCGGCGGCTTCGGCGCGGATCTTTCTGCCGCTGTAACGAACGATGAATTGACCCTTTTTGATCGCGACGCGGGCGAAGAGACCCAACCCAGCCTTGGATCGGCCGATGCGAAGGTGACGCGACGGTGACAGTTTCGTAGGCATGAAATTGTGATATGTGCTGGGATGGCCGTGTCCGAGGGTAATTCCGCGGCGCGATCAGCATTGCAGCGCGTGATGCTCACTCACGATTCGAGCGCGACGACGCTTGCGAGCGATGACATTTGAATCGATTCCATTTGTGCGAGAATACCGGCAAGCTGCAATGGCGCAAGGCGAGACATGAGGCATTGCGATCCGCGCCCTTGCGCTTCTAGCTAGCGCCTTCGATGCAGACATACGACGTCGTCATCATTGGTGGAGGGCACAATGGGCTGACTTGCGCCGCCTACCTCGGCATGGCGGGACTGAACGTCAAGGTCCTCGAACGACGACCGATGGTGGGCGGCGCGGCGGTCACGGAAGAATTTTACCCCGGGTTCCGAAACTCGGTGGCGGCCTACACCGTGAGTCTGTTGAACCCCAAGATCATCGCCGATCTTCGCCTCTTTGACCACGGACTGAAAATTGTCGAGCGCCGCGCGCAAAACTTCCTTCCCACCTTGGATGGCCGCTATCTGCTCGCGGCCGAGGGGCGCACCAAAGACAACATTGCGAAATTCACTCATCGCGATGCCGAACGGTACGACGCCTTCAACCAGGCGCTCGACGCGAGTGCCGATGTGCTGCGCGAGCTGGTCCTGCAGGCGCCCCCCAACCTCGCCCGTGGAGCAAAGCTACCGGCTTTGGGCGAAATGCTCAGAGCTGGACGGATCGGCAACCGGCTTCGCCGGCTGTCGGCGGAAAATCTGCGCACCCTGCTCGAGCTGTTGACCAAATCGGCCGCCGATTATCTCGACGCCTGGTTCGAGGGCGAGCTCGTGAAAGCCTGGCTCGGCTTCGACGCCATCGTCGGAAACTACGCAAGTCCATACGCGCCCGGCACCGCCTATGTTCTGTTGCATCACGCCTTCGGCGAGGTGAACGGCAAGAAGCGTCTTTGGGGCCACGCCATCGGGGGAATGGGTGCGATCACCCAAGCTATGGCGCGCTCCGCCGCCTGCTATGGCGTGGAGATCGAGACCGATGCGTCCGTCCGCGAGGTCTTGATCGAGAAGGGCAGGGCCGTTGGCGTCGTGCTCGAGGACGGACGCATCGTCCGCGGCGGCGCGGTCGCCGCCAACGTCAATCCCAAGCTCCTTTATACCGCGATGATCCCGCCGAGCGCGCTCGATCCGGCCTTTCTTCGGCGCATGCAGGGATGGCGCTGCGCCTCCGGCACGTTCCGGATCAACGTCGCGCTCTCGCAGCTGCCGAGCTTCACGGCGCTGCCTGGACGCGATTGCGGCGATCATCACACCGCCGGGATCATTCTCGCGCCGAGCCTCGGCTATATGGATCGCGCCTATTGCGACGCGCGGATGCTCGGATGGAGTCGCGAGCCCATCATCGAGATGGTGATCCCGTCGACCTTGGACGACACGCTGGCCCCGGCGGGGGGCCACGTCGCAAGCCTGTTCTGCCAGCACGTGGCGCCGCAATTGCCGGCAGGGCGGTCATGGAACGATTATCGCGAGACGGTCGCGGATCTGATGATCGAAACCGTCGATCACTATGCACCGGGGTTCAAAGCAAGCGTCGTCGGCCGCCAAGCCTTGAGCCCCTTTGACCTGGAGCAGGTGTTCGGGCTCACCGGCGGAGACATTTTCCACGGCGTAATGGCGCTCGATCAGCTGTTCTGGGCCCGCCCCGCGCTCGGCTATGCCGACTATCGGGGGCCGCTGAAGGGACTCTACCATTGCGGATCGGGCGCTCATCCGGGTGGCGGCGTCACCGGCGCTCCCGGCCACAATGCTGCGCGCGCGATCATCGCCGATCGGCGCTGGCGCTTTTCGCGCTAATCCTCGGCGACGAAACCGGATGCCTTCACGATCGGGGCCCAGCGCGCGAGATCCGCCTTCACCGTGGCGCCGAATTGTGCCGGCGTCTGGAACGCGGTCGTGTTGCCCACCTTGGCCAGATTCTCGATCATGTGCGAGGATTTCGCCGCTTCGGCGATGGCCGCGCTCAGCGCCTCGACGATATCCGTGGGCGTCTTCGCCGGCACGAACACGCCGAGCCACGATTCCACCACCACGTTGTAGCCGGACTCGGTCATGGTCGGGACGTCGGGCAGGAACGACGAGCGCCGCGAACCTGTCACCGCCAGAATTCGCAACGTTCCCGATTTGGCGAAGGGCAGGCTTTCGCTGATCGGATTGACGCTCGCCGGCACGTGACCGCCGAGCAGATCCTGCAGCGCCGGCGCGCCGCCGCGATAATGCACGGGGGTCATGGCGACGCCGGCCACGTTGGCCAGCATCATGCCGACGAAATGCGGCGTGCCGCCAGCCGCCGTGGTTGCGTACGAAGCCTTCGCGGGATTGGCTTTGCACCATTGCGTGAACTCGGCCAAGGTCTTCACGCTCTCCGGCACCGCCGGGCCGACATTGTAGGTCAGCATCGACTTCGCGGCCGGCGAGACCGCGGTGAAGTCGCGCAGCGGGTCGTAGCTCAGCGAGCGGAAGCTGTGCGGGTAAACCGTGATCGGAAAGTCCGGCGTGAACAGCATCACGCTGCCGTCCGGCTCCGCGTTCTTCACGTATTCGACCGCGATGCGCGCGGCGGCGCCGGGCTTGTTTTCAACCAGCACCGTGGGCGCGTAGGGCCCGCGCAGCCCGTCCGCGAGGATGCGGGCGATGACGTCGGTGCCGCCGCCGGCCGGGAAACCGACGATCACGTGGGCCGGCTTCTTGATCGCTTGCGCGAATGCGCGCGGGACGAAGCTCGTGCCGGGAGACAGCAGCCCCGCGGTCGAGGCGGCGAGCAGGTGACGACGCGTCAGCATGGCGGGTTTTCCTCGTTGCAGCGGCCGACTACGTGGCTCGAACTTACGTACCTCGACCCTTGCAGTCGAGCGCAGGGATCATCTTCGGCATCCTCATCCGTCATTCGCTTGCCGGCAGCATGGTGCGCAGCCGATCGGCTGACGCCGACAATTCCGCGAGCGCGGCCTGGCGCGCCTTCTCCTTGAATCGTCCGATCAGGCCCGAGATCGCGAGCGCGCCGCGGAACTC
>JBKOXY010000509.1:0-10781 GCA_046725125.1 Pseudomonadota bacterium
CGACGCCAATTACATTATCGGGAGGAACGTTTAGAGCGCTTCCGACGCTGCTGCCGTTTTCGTTCCTTCCATCTCGCCTTCTGGCTTCTACTTAGCTTTGCGCGCGACGCCTTGGTCCACTTGAATGCCATTGGACGCTCTCTTGCTGCTGTAAGTAAGCGCTCCGACCCGTCACGGGCGCGAACATCTGCCCCGAGTGGTCGGCAGGCGCAGATGACCAGCTAACCAACGCAGCGGCTTGCCGCGTGGTTCGGTGCATTCAACTACGTTACGCGTCGGACGGGGAATCAAAAGAGCTGGCCATATGCGAACCGCCGGTGCTGTCGCGGGCCGGTGATACGAATTTGCGCATGGGGTGGCCCTCCTGGCGCCATCCGGAGACGGTTTCAAAGATGATTTTTACCGAGGCCGAAGCCAACTGAACGAATTTTATATAGCGAACCATCTCTCGCTGAATTCGCTCGCCCTCGGATTCGAGAAGATTTTTTGCTTCTTGCAGCTCCCCGATCAGCTTTTCGATTTGCGCAATCGATGGAGCGCCAATCTTCTGAATAAGTGGCGCGGTATACGCGTCAGCTTCGGTCTTGGGCGTCGAAGACGCGTCTAGGTGAACGAGATCGCGATCTTCGCTTCCGAGTTCCATCACACCCTCGCGGTAAGCGCCCCGACCCGCCCGGTTGTGAGGCGCAAGGCGGGCCGGGACTTGCCACGACCCGCTGGGCGGCCGGTCATGACGAGACGACCCTAGCAAAAAAGCGGGCGTTTGGCTGGTGAAGTTGCAAGCACACCGTGAGGAACTTCCGCCCTTTACCTCGGACTAGGGCGGGGTTCTCGTTTTGGCGAATGACGCGCCACGGGCGGTGCCCTTTGTCGGGAACCAGACCAACGGTGCGCGCGTTGGCTTATTTAGCGCGGAACAGGAGGCGGAAAGGTGGGGAGCGCCCCATGCGCGATCTCGCTGCCGCAGTCGATCGGATCGACTACTGGATTCGTCGGCATGTGATGGTGTCCTGTTACGGAACCCATCCCCCTCTCAAAGCAAATTGAATTCCGCTCGCGATAGACGCGTTGGCCTGTCAGCAATTGGGCAATGCCTCAAAGACCAGTACGACGCCTTGGCGACCCCCGTCCCCCCGCATCTCGCTGCACTCCTCAAGCAGGTTGAAACGCAGGAACGGGGATAGGCCGATCGGCGCGCCACCGGCCGGCGCGTCGTGACCGGCTCGATCCTATCGAAACTGGGCGCCTAGCCCGGAACCCCCGGCGGACAGGGGGAACACGAGGCGGCCGGAGGCGTTGCCCTTGGGGTCCTCTCGCTCACCAGGGTTGGGAACAGGGAGGCGTACCATGCAACAAAGAATGTACTGGCTGGACTACGATCCCGTAGCACTCGCAGTGCTGGTTATCGGAATGGGTATGATTGGAGTACTCGCATTGCTTATGTGACCGCCCTCGAAAAGCAAAATCTAAAATACCGAGACCCCGTCACCCCTTGCGTCAGGTGGCGGGGGTTTCTTTGCGGGCGCGACATGACCTGGGCGGCCCCTTCCGATACGGAACACAAGGATCGCCGGAAGCGTTGCCCAGGCGCCCCGATCCTTCTCCAAATGACAACGGGGCCGGAACCCCGCCACAACTCTCGCCCAGTGGCGGGGTTCCGCCGCCTCGGTCGTGGATGATCCCCTCCGGACATGTTAGCCCCTGCGCACGCCCACCATTCCGCTCAACAGTCTTTTTCCGTTATGGCTCGCGATCGATGAGGAGGAAGCTCGGGCCGGCATGTGCCAGTGCGCGCTCTAAAACGGCGCCGATGGCTCCAAGGTCATCGATTATTTCGGTGCGTGCGCCAAGAGCCACCGCGATGCCTTGCATGTTCACATCGGGGTCGGTGAAGTCCATCCCGACAAAGCGCGTGGTCTCGATCGTCGTACCCATGGCGTGGCACCAGAGGTCCTTGAGCAAGCGGTATTCGCGATTGACGAAGCAGATGAATACCGACGGGACGCGGTATTTGGCCGCTGTCCAAAGCGCATGAATCGAGAAGAGGCTGCCGCCATCGCCAACGAAGCAGACCGCGGGCTTATCGGCCGCCAGTCCAATACCCACGCAGAGCGGCATGGCCCAGCCGAGCCCGCCGCCGCGAGGCGAGAAGTGCACATTCCGAAATCCAAGTCGAACGGCCATGTCCTGCACGACGGCGTCTTCAGATGAGCCTTCGGTGATGACATGGATTGTCGGATCAAGGTGTCGCAGTATGCCCAATATCAGTGCGTCGCTCGGACGTCGCGGATATTTCGCTTCGAGCGCGGCAACATCGGGGACCAGCTCCGCAGCTCTGGGGACTGCGGCACTTGCGGCAAGCTCGGTCGCGATCGCTTCCAGGGTGGCCCTGACCTCACCGAGCACGGCCATATCACAGGGGTAATCAAATCCAAGCTGACTCGTCGCTGGAGCGATCTGGATGACCTGTAATTCGCCGGGCAGCGCCGAACACCCATCGTAAGTAAACGTGTCGACCTTCTCGCCGACCAGCAGCATCGTGTGATATCGGCTCAAAACCTGATTGATCTCGCGGGTGGTTGGCGGCAATTGGCCGCGGAATTTTGGGTGCAGGGGATCGACGGTTCCCTGCACATGAAAAGGTGCGGCGTAGGTATCAGCATCGAGAGCGGTGGCAATGTGGCTTAGCGCATCGATGCCCTGCCCCGCGCCCACCGCATAGTCTGCAACGATGGCCAGCTTTTTGGCTGGCACGGCTTTCAGCGCACGCACCGCCTCGCCAACCGAACGCGGCACGGTGTCCTCGATGATCCGAGTCTTCTTGAATGTCGCATGCGCCGTCCGGTCCAGCATGAAATTCATCGGGATCGAGAGGAACACCGGTCCCGTGGGCTGGAGGCGCGCTTGGAGGTAACACCGCTGCAATGCCACCGCGAGATCATCAACGCTGGTTACTTCGTAAGAGTATTTGGTAGCGGTTTGGGCAAGCTGAGTGTTGGGCGCGCCGAGCACCGGATTGTGAATCAGAAAACGTGAATCTTGCTGCCCATTGATAACTAGCAATGGCACCCCCGCCATAAGCGCATTGCGCATATTGACGTTGGCAAGGCCTGGATAGGTGTGCAGGCTCACGATTGAGGGTTTGCCGGTGATGAGCGCGTAACCCGCGGCAATGCCGACGGCACTCGATTCGTGTAATGCGAGGATATAAGTGGCTTTCGAGGCTGCCACAGCCGCCAGAAACGTCGTCTCGGTCGTCCCGGGATTGCCGAACACATAAGGGATCTCATAGGTCGCAAGAAAATCCTGGATGAGCTCACCACCGGTTCGACCCGCCATTATCACCCCCAGTGATCGTCAAAAAAACGCGAGAACTACATTATATCGCGCTGGCTTGCATTCATTCCACAGCAGTACTCGTCACCAGCAATCATTCAATTCCGCTACTTCTGCCAGGGACGCCACTTCAGCCGTTTTGCCGGTCCGTAAAGAGTCGCGCTGCCAGCTTCGAGCGATACACGCCGCGACGGCCGCTGCGAACTCACCCGAGCGTTTGCATGCGCGTCAACCGCCCCATGCGGCCGACGCCCGCGATAGCTAGGGGCTATGACGAAAAAATCAGCCTGTGTGAAGCCCCTCACGTCGGGGCCGCGGACGATATGCCAAAGCAATCACCAGTTCATCACGCTCAAAAGGGTGACACGATGCGCGAGAGCATTCTTTTCGTCGCAATAGTGGTCGTCACCGCGACGGCCGCGGTCTGGTCGATTGCCACGTTCGCCAGGTCGAAAGGTGCAGGCCCCGTGCAGGCCACCGAGACGTCGGCGCCGGTCTCGCCCCATGAGATCATGGTCAAGCAGGGCAGAACCCTTCCGGCCGAATACTGGGCCCATCCGTTCTAAGTAAAGCGCCCAGATCGGCCCACCCGCCGATCCTGTGCCGGCGCAAAATCTTGTCCTTGAGCGCCAACGTCGGCTCGAGGCGGCGCTGGTCTACGCTATGATCCCAATGTAGGCCGAGATACCAGCCCGCATTGGATCATGGTGATGGCTGCCGTTGAGCATCGCGAGGCGATCGCAGGCAAGGCTCTGTCGCGGCAGAGGGCATCATTGCTTGTCCTCGTCATGGTGGCGGCTGGCTATGCCCTGACCGTGCTCGTGTTCTACCCGGGCTACAGCACCGCCGATGCCCGCTATGTCTACGCCGACGCCATGGCCTGGCGCTTCGGCGATTGGCAATCGCCCGCGATGGCGGTGCTGTGGCGGCTGATCGATCCGATCGCGCCCGGGCCGTCGAGCATGTTCCTGCTGACCGCCGCCGTGTACTGGCTCGCCTTCGGCACGCTCGCGCTCATGGCGGCCAGCCGCTCGCTCTGGCTCGGGCTTGCGACGGCACTGCTCGCGTTCATGCCGCCGGCATTCTTTTTCGTCGGCATGATCTGGCGCGACGTCCTATTCGCCGTCATTTGGCTCGCCGCGGCGGTGCTCGCCTTCGCGGCGGCCGATCGCACCGCGCGATGGCGCGCGCCCATCCAAGCCTTCGCGCTGCTGCTAATCGCATTCGGCGTCTTGCTGCGGCCCAATGCCATGGTCGCAGCGCCGCTGCTTGCCGCCTATGTCATTTGGCCCATGCGCTTCGATTTGAAACGAGTGGCGATCGTCTTCCTGCCTGCGCTCGTCCTGTTCTATGCGCTCATCCCCCTTGTCTATTACGGTTTTCTCGACGCGCAACGGCAGAATCCGCTGCACTCGATCATGGTCTTCGATCTCGGCGGCATCACCCACTTCGCCGGAGAAAACCAGTTCCCGGTATCATGGAGCCGCGATCAGACGGCGCTGTTGATCGGCAAATGCTACGACCCGGTTCGCTGGGACTCCTATTGGCACGTCGAGCCCTGCCCGTTCGTGATGCGGCGGCTGGAGCGCCCCGACGACGTGATCTTCGGCACGCCGCGGCTCATCGAGGCATGGTGGCATGCGCTCGCGGCGCACCCCGTCGCCTATCTGAGCCACCGCGCGACCTTCATGTGGCAATTCCTCGGCCGGTCGAATCTCGTCCTGCCGGTCTGGGATTGGCTCGATCCGGCCTCGGCCTACGGCCACAGTCCATATTTCACCCCCCTCGTTGCGCTCCACGACCAACTCCAGCCGACTTTGCTGTTTCGGCCCGGGCTTTGGCTCGTCCTTGCCGTCGTGGTTGGTGTTTGCGCCTGGCGGGCGCGATCGACGCCCGCGGGAGCCTTCGCCCTCGGCGTGACCGCCTCCGCCACCGTCTATGTCATGACCTTCTTCGTGCTCGGCGTGGCGGCCGACTTCCGCTATGCCTATTGGTGCGTGCTCGCAACGATTGCCGGCGCCGTGGCGGCCGTGCTCGCCCGCTGCGACCAGGCCCCGAATCGGCCGAGTGCGGATCAGCGCTCGCCCGGCTCCTCGTCAGGCTCGGCGAGCACGCCGAGGAGGTGATCGAGCTGGTGCCCGGCGCGCGTCGCCTTGGCGGTGAGATAGCGTCGGTTGTCGGAATTGATCGGCCCATGCAGGGGCACGCGCCCCGATACGTCGATGCCGGCATGGGAGAGGCCGTCGAGCTTCGCCGGATTGTTGGTCAGCAGCCGCACCCGCGTGCAGCCGAGCAATTGCAGCATGCGCACCGCGACTCCGTAATCGCGTTCATCGTCGTCGAAGCCCAGCACGGTGTTGGCGTCGACGGTATCGAGACCGGCGTCTTGCAGTTGATAGGCGCGGATCTTGTTGGCGAGGCCAAGGCCGCGGCCCTCCTGCTCCAAGTAAAGAATGATCCCGCCGCCGTGCTGCTCGAGTTGCGGGAGCGCCAGGCGAAGCTGATCGCCGCAGTCGCATCGCCGCGAGCCGAACACGTCTCCCGTCAGGCAAGCCGAATGCAATCGCACTAAAACTGACCGCGTGAGATCCGGTTTTCCGACGATGACGGCGATGGGCGTGCCACCGATCGCGTCGCGAAAGACCACGAACCGAGCCTGGAGTCCGCCATTGAGAGGGATGGCCGTTTCGGCCACGACGGCAAGCGACTCGATGGCGGCGTGCCGAAATTGCGCCACTGCGTCGGCGGCCACGCTCACCAGCGGCGGGTCGCTCGCGTCAACCGTCGCCGTCCTGCCGTCGCCAACGAGCAGCGCCGGCAGCAGCTGGGCGAGCTTGGCGAGTTCGATTGCCGCCGGCGCGGTTTTGCTGACGGCAACGACCTCGAGATGCCGGGTGACTTGCGCTTCGGCCGCAAGTGCAAAGATCGCCGCCGCGTTGTGGAGATCACCGATGGCCAAACCCGTCGGGCCGGCAGCATCGAGCCCAAGCGCGCGGGCGCGGCGGGCCGTCACGAGGAGACGAGGCCGCCCCGGCGCGCACAACGTCCGAAAGGAGGCAAGCCCCTGGTCGGTCATGCCGTCGACCGGCACCGCCACCACCCGTTCGTCGGCTGATGTCACGATGACCGGCCGCCCGGACCGAAATTCGGCAAGACCACGCTCTACGGCGACTTGCTTGGGCGTGCCAAACAGCCCCGACGTCTCACTCCCAGCCATGACACATACACACGTCTTTGGGTCGCACCCGCAAAACCACATCGACGGAATAACAACGCGCCCCAGCGGATTTTATTCCGCTGGTAGCCTCTTTTTCGTTACGCGCGTTTGCACTGACGTTCGCGCGAAATATCATGGCATGAAGCAACAAGCTCCGAAAGCAGGTATTCGACGATGGCGGGTGGCCGCTCTGCCAAGCGGGATCGGAGTGAACCCGGTGGCACTAAAGATCGCTCCGGCCCCGCCTTATCGTGGGCGCCGGTACCGAAAACGTTTCGCACCGCCGATGGTTCCTTGCCTCCGCCCTGGGAGGACATTTTCGGACCGCTGCGTAAGGGCGTGATCGACGATCTCGTTTTAGTCGGCCAATGCGGCCAGTCGATCGACGCCCGCATCGCCACGCTCACCGGACACTCGCACTACATCAACAGCGAGGCGGGCCTCGCCCATCTGCACCGGCTGCGGGCGCTGGTCGACGCGGTGGTGATCGGCGTGGGCACGGCGATCGCGGACGATCCGTTATTGACCGTCCGGCGCGTCGAGGGCCCGAACCCGGCGCGTGTCATCGTGGATCCGACAGGCCGACTGCCGCTGACCGCGCGAGTGCTGGCGGCCGATGGTGCGCGCAGGCTCGTGGTCACCGCTGCCGGCACGCGCGCGCGCTTTCCCGTTGGCGTCGAAATCGTGCCGGTTGCCGCGACGAACGGCCAACTCGCCCCCACCGCCATCATTGCCGCGCTGGCCGCGCGCGGTTTCCAGCGCATGCTGATCGAGGGCGGGGCCGATACGGTCTCGCGGTTCCTCGCTGCCCGTTGTCTCGACCGCCTGCATATTCTGGTCGCTCCGATCATCCTGGGCGGCGGACGATCGAGCCTCACGCTGCCGCCGATCGAGCGCGTCGATGAGGCGGTGCGCGCGCCCATGCGCGTCCACACACTCGGGGGCGACGTGCTGCTCGACTGCGATCTCAGCGCTCAACGCGTGCCGATCGGTCGGGCAAAAATGTCGACGTGACCAACGCGCAAGCTCGAACGGCCTGCGGCCAGATGGGCGCGACGCTGGGCGAGCCATCCCGCGATCTCGTCGGCCGACAAGCCCGTGGTCAGCGGCCCCAACTCCGCCCAGCCGGCAAAGAGGGCGTCCTGAATGGCCCGATCGTCGGGCCCGAATACCCAATCCGAGCGGCCTTGCACGAGGGCGTATCCGAAACGCTCGAACCGCTCGGCGGCCCGCACCGCCGCGCTCGGCCCGAGCGCCGGGCCGAAGCCCTTGTCGGTGCGCTGGTGGAGGTTGAAGCCGGCCAGGAGTTCGATGTCGAAGCGCTGCGGCGGTGCGGCGACGGCACGGCCGTCATAGGTCAGCGCCGCATAGAACGGCAGCCGTCGCGCCGCCACTTCGACAACGAGACGATCGAGCCATTCGGGCGAAACGAGGTCGAGCAGCGCCGATGTGGTGACGAGATCGAGCGGGCCATCGAGGGCGAGTTCGAGGTCGCGCGCGAGATCGAGCAGCGTGGTCGTGACGGTCACGTGCGGCGGATGTCCGGGCGTAAAGGCCCGCGCCAGAAGACTGAGACTATTATCGACCAACCGCCAGCTCTGACGCGGCGGAAGATGGGGTCCCACCGCTCGCAGCGTCGCGCCCGCGCCACAGGCGAGATCGACGACCGAGATCGCTGCCTGCCCAAGGAACGCGTTGGCGACCGTATCGAGCACTTGGGCGTTGCGCGCGGCGAGATCATAGGGCTCGCGCAACGCCAGCCACTTGGCGGAAAAGCCGTTCATGCAAGGCTTTCCAGCGCGCGGGCGAAGAGCGCGGCCTGCTCGTTCCATGCTGGAAACTTGACGGCGCGGGCGCCGGCGGCGAGGCGCTCACGTTCGTCCGGACTAGCAATGAGCCGCTGCAACGTCGTCGCGAGCGCCTCGACATCGTCGGGCGCCACGAGCACGCCCGCGTCGGCCGGTACCGTCTGCGGAATCGCGCCGGCGGTCGTGCCGATGACCGGCACGCCATGGGCGATGGCCTCGGTGTAGGCCATCCCGTAGCCTTCGAAGCGCGAAGGCAGCACGAACAGATCGGCCGATACGTAAAGCGGCGCAACCTGCTCGGCGGCCACGGCGCCGAGCAGGGTGATGCGGTCGGCGAGGCCGAGGCGCATGATGTCAGCCCTGAGCCGCCGAGACGTTTGCGGGCTGCGCCCGCAATCACCAGCAATGACGAGCCGCCAGGGCAAATGCCTGAGCCGGGCGAGTGAGGCGACCAGCACATCGTAGCCCTTGCGCGGGATCACCGACCCGACCGCGAGCAGCTTTACCACGCCTTCGCGGCTGCGCGGCGGTGGCGAAACGCGATCCGTCCCCGGCTCCACGACGCTCAGGTGGCCGGACGCAACGCCGTAGTCGGCGACCAGGAGCCGCGCGACGGTCGCGCTGGTCGCGATGACGTGCCGCGCGCAGACAAGCGCCGAGCGTTCGCTCGCGCGCAAGCAGGCCGACTCGGCCGCGCTCAACCCCGATTCGAGCGCGAGCGGATGATGCACCAGCGCGACCAATGGATGGCTCGCCCGCAGCGCCTCGGCGGCCTCCGGCAGTACACCGAAGGCGAGGCCGTCGATCACGACGGGATGACCGGGCCGCAGCGCCACAAGTCGTGCGCAGGCCGTGGCGCGGGTATCGGCCGCGGGATACGGAAATCCGTCCCCAAGGTTGACGACCTCCATGCGCCAACCGAGCGCCGAAAGCTCGGCGATGATCCGCCGGTCATAGGCATAGCCGCCGGTTGGGGTCGCAAGGTCGCCCGGCACCGCGAAGAAGGCCTCCCTTACCACAACGCCGCCTCGTACCAGGCGCGCGCAAGCGGGGATTCGGCGACGGTCACGCGGATCGATTTGAGCTCGCGGCCGTCGCGGCCGAGCTTGCCCGCGCGCGCCGCACCCGCGAGGTGCTCGAAGAGGTGCCTGGTCAAAAATTCGGTGGTGGTGTTGATGCCCTTGAACTGCGCCAACTCGTCGAGGTTGCGATAGTTGAGCGGGACGAGCGCCTCTTTGAGCACTTCGTGGGCGCGCGCGATGTCGACGACGATGCCATGGGCGTCGAGTTCATCGGCGCGAAAGGCCACGCGAATGACGAACGTCGCGCCATGCACCTTCTGGGCCGGACCGAAAACTTCGCCACGGAACGAGTGGGCGATCATGATCTGGTCGGAGACTTCAACCGCGTACACGGGTTTTCCTCTGCGTCAGTGTGCGTCATCGGCCGCCGGGTAGCGGATCAGCGGGCAGATCACGTTCGAGTCGGAACCGAAAACCGCAGGCAACTTCGCCGGCAGTTCGTCGAAAGCCACGGCGGGCGCCAGGAGCGCATCGAGCGCCGGCTCGTTGAGGAGCGCAAGCGCCGCCGCGAGGCGCCGCTGATGCGTCCACCGCGAGCGATGTGACGGCGCGACCCTGCCGACCTGGCTCGATATGAGCCGCAGCCGCCGACTGTGGAACGCTTCGCCCAGCGGCGCCGCGACGACGCCGCTCCCATACCAGCTCAGCTCGACGATGCCCGCTTCTTCGCCCGCAAGCCGCAGCGCAGTCGTCAGACCAGCGGCGGTGCCGCTCGCGTGGAAGACGAGATCGCAATCGCTCGGCGCGCCGTCGGGTCCGGCAAAGCGGGCGCCGATCGCGTGCGCGGGCTTGGCGCGACCGGACGCGATATCGACCACCGTCACCTCAGCCGCCGGCAACCGCGCGCATAGATAGGCGACCAAAAGGCCCACGAGTCCCCCGCCCACGACCGCGATGCGGTCGGCCGGGCCGGGCGCGCCGTCCCACACGGCGTTGAGCGCGGTTTCCATATTGGCCGCGAGTACGGCGCGCCGCGGCGGCACATCCTCGGGAACGGGAACCACCGCTTGCGCCGACAGGGTGAACAGGCTCTGGTGGGGGTGCAGGCTGAAAACGACGCGTTTGCGCAATTCGGCAGCGCCAGCCTCGACCCGCCCGACGGTCGCGTAGCCGTATTTCACCGGGAAGGGAAATGTCCCGCCCATCAAAGGCGCGCGCATGCGATCGTACTCGCTCACCGGTACCCGGCCGGCATGGACGAGCCGCTCCGTGCCGCGACTGATGGCGCCGAACAGCGCGCGCACTTGCACCTCGCCGGGCTTGGGCGCGCCAACCGCCTCCTCGTGCAGCTCGGCACGGCCGGGGCCGACATACCAAAGGGCCTTGCCCTGCATCTTG
>JBKOXY010000026.1:0-3815 GCA_046725125.1 Pseudomonadota bacterium
TTCCTGAGCCAAAACTCGATGCGCTCGTCGCCCGCCACCAGGCGGTCGAACGCGAGCTGGCGAGCCCGGTGACGCCCGAGACCTACGTCAAGCTCTCGCGCGAGTTCGCCGAGCTCGCTCCCATCGTCGAGACGGTGAAGAGCTATCGCGCCGTCGCCGCCGAGATCGCGGGCCTCGATGCGCTCATCGCCGACGCGGCAACCGATGCCGAAATGCGCATGATGGCCGCCGCCGAGAAGCCGCAGCTCGAGCAAAAACGCGCGGAGCTCGAGCGGGAGCTCAGGCTCGCGCTTGTTCCGAAGGACGCGATGGACGAGCGCAACGTCATCCTGGAAATCCGCGCCGGCACCGGCGGCGACGAGGCCGCGCTCTTCGCCGGCGATCTGTTCCGCATGTACGAACGCTATGCCGCCACGCAGGGCTGGAAGGTCGAGGTGATCTCCTTGAGCGAAGGCACGATGGGCGGCTTCAAGGAGATCGTCGCGGAAATCCGTGGCCGCGGCGCGTTCGCCAAGCTCAAATTCGAATCGGGTGTCCATCGCGTGCAGCGCGTGCCCGATACTGAAGCCGCGGGCCGCATCCATACCTCGACCGCGACCGTCGCCGTGCTGCCCGAGGCCGCCGACGTCGATATCGACATCGACGACGACGACCTCAAGATCGACACCCTGCGCTCGGGCGGCGCCGGCGGCCAACACGTCAACAAGACCGAATCGGCCGTGCGCGTGACCCACATTCCCACCGGCATCGTCGTCATGATGCAGGAAGACCGTTCGCAACACCGCAATCGCGCCAAGGCGATGGCAGTGCTGCGCGCGCGACTCTACGACTTCGAGCGTCAGAAGCAGGACGCTGCGCGCGCCGCCGAGCGGCGCGGCCAAGTCGGCTCCGGCGATCGTTCCGAGCGCATCCGCACCTATAATTTTCCGCAAGGGCGCGTGAGCGACCACCGCATCAATCTCACGCTTTACAAGCTGCTGCAGGTGATCGAAGGCGAGGCGCTGGGCGAGATCATCGACGCGCTCGTGACCGAGCACCAGGCGGAATTGCTGGCGGCAGAGGGCGCGCCGTCGTGACGCGGTCCTCGCGGACGCTCGCCGGGTCGCAGCATGACCCATTCGTTGGCGGCTCGATCGACGCCGCGCGGCGGCGGCTGGCGCGCGAGTTTCGCCGCGGTGGTCTCGACGCTCCCGAGCTCGATGCGCGCATCATCGTCGGCCACGCGCTTGGGCTCGACCACACGGCGCTTGCCGCCCAGTCGAGCCGCAGGCTCGCCGCCGAGGAGGCCGGCGCCATTGCGGCGCTTTCGGCGCGGCGGCTCGCGCGCGAGCCGGTCGCGCGCATTCTCGGCCGCAAGGAATTTTGGGGACTGCCGCTCAAGGTCAATGCCGAAACCCTGTTGCCCCGGCCGGAGACCGAGACGGTGGTCGAAGCGGCACTGGCGGCGCTCGATTGCGAAGATCGGAAATCGCGTGCGCTGCGCATCGTCGACCTCGGGACCGGCGCGGGTGCGCTGCTGCTGGCGCTGCTCTCGGAACTGCCGAGCGCGTGTGGCATCGGCACCGATATCAGCTTCGCCGCGCTCCGTTGTGCCCGCGACAACGCGGCCGCGCTCGGCCTGTCCGCCCGCGGATCGTTCGTGGCGTGCGACTACGGAACAGCGCTCCGAGGGCCGGTCGATGTCCTCGTTTCCAATCCGCCGTACGTGGCGCGGGCCGACATTGCGGGCTTGCAAGCCGAGGTGCGCGACTTCGATCCGCCACGCGCGCTCGACGGCGGGCCCGACGGCCTCGACGGCTATCGCGCCATCGCGCCCCACGCCGCGCGCCTGCTGGCGCCGGATGGCATCCTGGTGCTCGAACTCGGGCAGGGTCAGCTCGGCCCCGTGACCTCGATCCTCGCCGGAGCGGGGCTCGCACCAGTTGCGCCACGGTACGATCTTGCGGGCATCGCCCGGGCCCTTGTTTTGCGGGCGCTGCCATGAGGGCTCCACATTCCTGGTACGAAAAAAAGCACTTGGATTGTGGGTCAAGACCGACTAGGTTTCGCTCAGGAATCGACCCGAGCGAGTGAGCGCCGATAGCGAGCCCCGGAGCAGGACTGCGGAGAGCCGACGGTGCGGACGAAGCGAACGAAGGACGCCGGATGACCCGGCAAGTGGTTCGCCCAATCGGGATTGGATACTTCATCGGTTCGGCGCTGGTCCGCGGGCGACGCGGACATGCTTATGAGGAAGAGCTGGGCAACGCCGCGGTATGCCGCGGACAAGGGGTTGCTGCTTCGCGACACGGAACCTGAAATTGCGGCGCACGGCCGCCGCATTTGCCTCCTGCTTGAACGGGCGAGGGCGCGAACGTCTGCGTCACTCGTGCGAAAAGGCGTCGAGGTGTTTAGTGCAGCACGGCGGCGGCGAGCCGCCACAATGAAGGGGTTGGCAACAGGCGAACCATGAGAAACGGTCAGAACAAGCGCATGCGCGGACGCAACAATCACCGCAAGAGTCACAACCCGATGGTGCGGGTGTATGAATCGAACGGCCCGGACGTGAAAATTCGCGGAAATCCATCTCACATTGCAGAAAAATATATTCAACTCGCGCGCGACGCGCAGACCTCGGGTGATCCGATCGCGGCGGAGAATTACTATCAGCACGCCGAGCACTATTACCGCGTGATCGCCGCGGCGCAGGAGCAGTTCCGGCAGAACAATCCCCACTTCCCCCGTCCGGAGAATGAACCGCCCGGGACGCGCGAGGGTGGCTTCGACGACGGCGACGACGATGGGCAGCCGTCGATGAGCGGTCCCGCCGATTCGCCTTACGGCACCCGCGAGCCGCAACCCTATATCCCGCGCGACGCGCAGCCTTTCCCGCAGCACCAACAGCGCCAACCCCACCAACCGCGCCAGCCGCAGGGCAACGCGCCGCCCGATGGTGACGTCGACCGGTTGCCGTCCTTCATCACCGGCGGGCAACAGCACCAGTCTCATCCAGGTCCCCACCAGGGCCAGAACGGCCACGACAACCAGCCCGACCGTTTCCCTCTGCACCGCCGACGCCGCCGCCATCGCGGCCCGCGGCCCGACATGCAGGGTGGCGGCGGTGACGGGGGAGACGGATCTTCTACGCGCGACGACTGATCGCGTCGCTCCCGCGCGAGACTAGAACCGCATCTTCCGCGAAGATCGGAACGCGCTTTCGTTAGCGCAGCGCGCGCCGGCGCGCGCGCCCGGCAACGACGGCTACCGACCGGGTGAAGGCACGAGCGCAGGCTCGAGTGCAGGCACCAACCGCGCGCGCTGGCGGCGGGCCGGAATGGCGCGATAGACCTGCTTCGTCGCCTCGACGATGTGCACGCCCGCGAACGGCGCGGCGATGGCCGAGCCCGCGCGCTCCCAGGCAACGGCCGAGCGCAAGAACCAACCGCGCGCGACCGGCGGCACATGCAGCGCGTCTCCCCAGCCCGTCGGCGTGAACCAGGCCTCGCGCAGCAAATGCGTGATCTGCGAGCGCGAATAAGGCCGGCCGTGGCCGAATGGTGTCGTATCGAGGCGCGCCCATACCCCGCGCCGGTTCGGCACCACGATCAGCAGCCGCCCGCCCGCGGCTAGGACTCGCCAGACCTCGCGCAGCAGGACGATCGGATCGCGCGCCATTTCGAGCGCGTGCACGAGGAGCACCCGATCGACCGCGGAATCGGTGAGCGGCAGCTCGAGCTCATCGACGAGGGCGGCGAGACCGGGCCGGTTGGTCGGCCATTTCACCACCCCCTGCACCGCCGGCATGAAGGCGAGGCAGCGTTCCGCCTCCTCGCGAA